>JAPLML010000236.1 GCA_026387055.1 Planctomycetota bacterium
CCTCGCGGAAGCCCTTCTCGATCTCCTCCCCCGGCCCGCCGAACGCGTAGCCCCACTCGTCCTTCTTCCGCCACACATCGGCCACGCGGCCGCGCGCGAGCTCCAGGGCAAGGAGGTACGGCTCTTCCCGGTCCGGCAGAAGGGCGGTCCGCAACATCACCTGGCCCCCCCCGCGAATGGGCCACGGCAGGTTGAGGGCGGCGAGGCCCTGGCTCCGCCGCTCGCAGAACAGCCGCCCGGTCTCGGCCCTGTACTGGAACCGGGCGCGGACCGGCTGACCTTCCAGGCTTGTCAGGTACATCTGCTCGAGGTCGAGTTCGGCGGGTGGTTTGCCGTCAACCAATACGATGAACGCTAGCACGGACGACTGTCTCGCTTCCTTCATTCGGCGGCCGGCGCCGGCCGCAGGCTACGTCTCCCTTCATCCGCCTCGATTATAGAGGACGGCCGGCGGCTCTCAACTGAAAATCCCCCCGAAGCCGCAATGCCTCAACTGAACGTGGGTGGCACGGCCACCCGACGTTGGGTGGCCGTGCATGACGGTCCGCAGAGTGCAGTGCACGGTCACGCAACAGCGGGGTGGGCATGCCACTGGCAACGATGACCCCGCCCCGCGCGAATAGACTTGACGGCGCGCAGGGGCGCGGGCTAAATAAGGACGCTCGGCTTCTCGGAGGACGCTTATGACCTTGGTTGTACGCGAAACGCACCTGGAGGGGCTGCCCCTGCGCCGCGGCAAGGTCCGCGACGTCTACGACCTGGGGGACCGGCTGCTCATCGTCGCCACCGACCGCCTCAGCGCCTACGACGTGGTCCTGCCGACCGGCATCCCCGACAAGGGCCGGATCCTGACCGCGCTCAGCCTGTGGTGGTTCGACTTCCTGAAAGACATCACTCCCAACCACCTCGTCACCGCCGACGTGAGCCAGATGGGCCCGGCGGCCCAGGCCAAGGCCGCCCTGCTGGCCGGGCGGACCATGCTGTGCCGGAAGGCCAAGGTGCTGCCCGTCGAGTGCGTCATTCGGGGTTACCTGGCGGGGTCCGGCTGGCGCGAGTACAAGGCGGCGGGAACGGTCTGCGGCATCCGCCTGCCCGCGGGCCTCAAGCAGTGCGACCGTCTGCCGGAGCCGATCTTCACGCCCGCCACCAAGGCCGAGACCGGCCACGACGAGAACATCTCCTTCGAGCGGGCCAAGGACATCCTCGGCAAGGAGGCGGCCGCGACCCTGCGCGACCGGAGTCTCGCGGTCTACGCCAAGGCCGCCGAGTACGCCCGCCGTCACGGCATCCTCATCGCCGACACCAAGTTCGAGTGGGGCGAGGCCGACGGCCGGATCCTCCTCGTCGACGAAGTGCTGACGCCCGACTCGTCGCGGTTCTGGCCCGCCGACACGTACGAGCCGGGGCACGACCAGCCGAGTTTCGATAAGCAGTTCGTCCGCAACTGGCTCGACACGCTCGACTGGGACCGGACCCCCCCGGGGCCCGTCCTGCCCGACGACATCGTCGCCAAGACGCGGGCGAAGTACGTCGAAGCGTACGAGCGGCTGACGGGCAAACGCTTCGCGTAGCGGGATCGAGCCCGCCGCGGGAGCGGCGGGAGATAGGGCGCCAGCGACGAGTCTCGTCGCGCAGCACCATCGAGAACCGAGAAAAGCGTCTGGCCGACCTGGTGGTCCGAACGGCGGGCGAGTCGCACGGCCCGGCCATCGTCGCCCTTGTCGAGGGGTTCCCGGCCGGGGTGCCCGTGGACGCGGCGCTCATCGACGCCGACCTCGCCCGGCGCCAGGGCGGGTACGGGCGCGGCAGCCGTCAGCAGGTTGAGCAGGATCGCGTCGAGGTCCTGGCCGGCGTCCGCCGCGGGCGCACGCTGCCCGGCCCGATCCTGCTCGTGGTCCGGAACCGCGACGCGCGGCTGGAGACGGCCCCGGAGATCCGCCGGCCGCGGCCCGGCCACGCCGACCTGGCGGGGGCCCTGAAGTACCTCGAGCCCGACATGCGGAGCATCCTCGAGCGTGCCAGCGCCCGCGAGACCGCCGGCCGCGTGGCCGCCGGGGCGATCGCGAAGGCCCTGCTGGCCGAGTTCGGAATCGACGTTCTGGCCTACGTGGTCCACATCGGCGCGGTGACGGCCCCCGTGCCCGCCGACCCGGCCGAGCGCCGCCGCCGGCGCGACTCCAGTGACCT
>JAPLML010000565.1 GCA_026387055.1 Planctomycetota bacterium
GGCACGCACGCGCGACACGTCGGTCCCCTCCTTGACGCGGCCCGAGAGGAAGTCCGCCAGCACGCCCGTGCCCGAGAGCTGGAAGTGGCCGAACGCGTCGCGCTTCGGCTGGCCGAAAAGGTTCCTGGCCTCGTCCTTGAGGCCCTCGGCGAGTGTCTGGCCGGCGATCTCGGCCCACAGCTTCCCGTCGGGGTTGCGGATGCCTTCGCTCGCGCAGATCACGCACCGCCCGTACTTCGCGTAGGCGTCCTTGACGTCGGCCACGAACTTCTCCATCGTCAGCGGGGACTCGGGGAGGTAGATGAGGTGCGGGCCGTCGCCTTCCTTCCGGCGCGCCAGGACCGTGGCGGCCGTCAGCCACCCCGCGTCGCGGCCCATGATCACGTTGATCTTGATGCCGGGCAGGCTGCGGTTGTCGAGGTCGTCGCCGCGGACGGCAGTCGCCACGAACCGGGCGGCGCTTCCGAAGCCCGGCGTGTGGTCGTTCTCCATGAGGTTGTTGTCGATCGTCTTCGGGACGTGCACCGCCCGCATCTCGTAGTTGGCCTCGCGGGCCTTCTGGGCCACCCCGTGGGCCGCCAGGGCCGAATCGTCGCCGCCGACGTAGAAAAAGTACCGGATGTCGTGCTTCTTGAAGACCGCGATCATCGCCGCACAGTCTTCCGGCGAGGGCTTGTGGCGGACGCTGCCGAGGGCCGCTGCCGGCGTCGCCGCGATGGTCTCCAGGAAGCTGGCCCGGAGCTTGAAGAGCTCGATGAACTGCTCCTTCAGGACGCCCTTCGTCCCGTGGCGGTTGGAGAGCTTGTCGCCAACCTCCAAGGGGTCCGGCGACGCCAGCCTCGCCGCGCAGGACTCGCTCACCACAATCCCGTCCTCGTAGTTCAGCCCGTGCCAGTGCACGAACGCCGTCAGCAGATTGCGTCCGCGTGGCCGTGCATTGTCGGGAGTCATGCACGGCCACCCAACAGCGGGTGGCCGTGCCACCCCGCCAAGCAGGGCAACCGGCCGTGCCCCCGCCATTTCCTTGCGGCCCCATGCACAATACGGTAGCATACCGCGCGAAGATGCCGCGACGGGTGAAGAGGAGAGCGAGCCATGCGAGGTCCGCCGAGGGTGGTCGTCGCGTTGCTGCCGGTCCTGCTGGTGGCCTGGGGGTGCGCCGTCGAGGCGGCGGCCGCCCCCGATGAGGCCTGGAAGAACGGCCCGCCCGCCGATCCGGGCTGGTTCCCGACGGCCGTGTGGCTCCAGGACCCCAGGACCGCCCCGGCGTACAAGGCGGCGGGGATCAACCTGTACGTGGGCCTCTGGAAGGGGCCGACCGAGGAGCAGCTTGCGGCCCTCAAGGCCGCCGGCATGCCTGTCATCTGCGAACAGAACGAGGTCGGCCTCAAGCACAAGGACGATCCTACGATCATCGGATGGATGCATGGAGATGAACCGGATAACGCCCAGTCGCTCGGCCCGGGCAAGGGCTACGGCTCGCCGATCCCCCCGGAAAAGATCATCGCCGACTACCAGCGCCTCCGCACAGCCGACCCGATGCGGCCCGTGATGCTCAACCTGGGCCAAGGCGTCGCGTGGGACGGCTGGTACGGGCGGGGCGTCCGCACGAACCACCCCGAGGATTACCCGGAGTACGTCAAGGGCGGCGACATCGTCTCGTTCGACATCTACCCCGTGGCCCACTCCAAGCCCGAGGTGCAGGGCAAGCTGGAGTTCGTGGCCCGCGGCGTCGAGCGGTTGGTCAAGTGGGCCGGACCGCCGAAGATCGTCTGGGACTGCATCGAGTGCACGCGCATCCAGAGCGACCGCAAGGCGACGCCCGACCAGGTCAAGGCCGAGGTCTGGATGTCGCTCATCAGCGGCTCGCGCGGCCTCATCTACTTCGTGCACGAATGGAAGCCGAAGTTCAACGAGCACGCCCTCCTCGACGATCCCGAGATGCTCGCGGGCGTGACGGCGATCAACAAGGAGATCCACGCGCTGGCGTCCGTGCTCAACAGCCCGACGGTGGCCGAGAAAACGGAGTCGCCCGCGCCTTTGGCGCTGGTGAAGGCCATCGTGAAGCGCCACGGCGGCGCGACGTATGTCTTTGCCGTCAACATGCGGAATATCGCCGCGAAGGCGGCCTTGGCGGCGCCTGGCGTAACGCCCGACGCGGTGGCCGAGGTCATCGGCGAGGCACGAACCATCAAGCTTGAGGGCGGCAGCGTTGCCGACGACTTCAAGGCCTACGCCGTGCACCTGTACAAGATTCGGTAGGGCCCATTCAGCCGCCCAGCTTGTCGAAGACTCGCCGTGGCGAGCTGGGCGCGTGTTGTCTTTGGCGAGGCAAGAGCAACGTCCCGGCGGCCGCTGAGCCCGCGCGAGTCGCGGGGTCGCCAGGGCCGGGGGGGATAGCGGGGGTACGACCATGTCCGACGGGCAGAAGATGATCAGTGCGCACACTGAACCGCCGAAGGCCATCGGCCGCGCGGTCGGCTTCGACAACGCGACCTACCTGCGCGAGCAGACCGCCGCCATCATCGAGCGCGTGGGCCGCTTCGAGAACAAGCTGTACCTGGAGTTCGGCGGCAAACTCCTGTTCGACTACCACGCGTCGCGGGTCCTGCCGGGATTCGATCCGAACGTCAAGATGCGGCTCCTGAGGGAGCTCAAGGACAAGGCGGACATCATCCTGTGCATCTACGCGGGCGACATCGAGCGGAAGAAGCTCCGCGCGGACTTCGGCATCACCTACGACGTCGACGCGATGAAGCTGATCGACGACCTCCGCGACTGGGGCATCGAGATCCGCGCCGTGGTCATCACCCGCTTCGACAACCAGCCCGCCGCCAGCATCTTCAAGAAGAAGCTGGAGAACTGCGGCGTCCGCGTCTACACCCACCGCGCCACGCCCGGCTACCCGACCAACGTCGACCGCATCGTGAGCGACGAGGGCTACGGGGCCAACGCGTACATCGAGACGGCGAACCCCCTGGTGGTGGTGACCGGCCCGGGGCCGGGCAGCGGCAAACTCGCCACCTGCCTCTCGCAGCTCTACCACGACCACCGGCGCGGCGTCCATTCGGGGTACGCCAAGTTCGAGACCTTCCCCATCTGGAACCTGCCCCTCAAGCACCCCGTGAACGTGGCCTACGAGGCCGCCACCGCCGACATCCTCGATTACAACCAGATCGATCCGTGGCACCTGGAGGCGTACGGCAAGACGGCCGTCAACTATAATCGCGACGTCGAGATATTTCCGGTCATCAGGCGCATCCTCGAGCGGATCACCGGCGGCAAGGCCATGTACCAGTCGCCGACCGACATGGGCGTGAACCGCGCCGGGTTCGCCATCGCCGACGACGCCGTGTGCGTCGAGGCCGCGCGGCAGGAGGTCATCCGCCGCTACTTCCGCTCGCTGTGCGAGCAGGCGATGGGCTTTGCCAGCCCCGAGACGGTCGAGCGGTCGGAGCTTCTGATGGAGGAGCTGGGCCTCGACCCGCTCCAGCGCCGGGTGGTCGGCCCCGCGCGGCAGGCGGGGGACCTCGCCCGCGAACGGAAGAAAGGCAACAGGGGCATCTTCTGCGGCGCCGCCGCCGAGATGCACGACGGATCGATCGTGACCGCGTCGAACTCGCCGCTCATGCACGCCTCTTCCAGCCTGGTCCTCAACGCCATCAAGGTGCTCGCCGAGATTCCCGACCGCATCCACCTCCTGTCGCCGAACGTCATCGAATCGATCGCGCGGATGAAGCGGGACCTCTTCAACTCGAAGACCGCCAGCATGGACCTCGAGGAGACGCTGATCGCCCTGAGCATAAGTGCCGCCACGAACCCGACGGCCCAGCTCGCCATGGAGAAGCTCAAGGAGCTTCGCGGCTGCGAGGCCCACCTGACGCACATCCCGCGCCCGGGCGACGAGCAGGGCCTCCGCCGCCTCGGCGTGAACCTGACGACCGACGCCAGCTTCTTCATGCGCGATCTGTGCCAGGCGTGACGGCGGGGCGCGCGACAGGAGCACCATTTAGCCGCCCCGCTTGCGGGGCGCGCGATACGAGCAGCATTTAGCCGCCCCGCTTGCGGGGCGCGCGATAGGAGCACCATTCAGCCGCCCCGCTTGCGGGGCGCGCCGTTGAACGAGAGCGACATGCCCGACTGGCTTGCCATCGTCGCCCAGGTCTTCGAGGCCGGGATGCTCGTCTGTTTCGGCTTCGCGTGGCCCGTGGACATCCTGCGGACGCTGCGGACCCGCCGCGTCGAAGGCAAGAGCATCGCCTTCATGGGCCTGATCTTGCTGGGCTACCTGAGCGGCATGGCGGCGAAGGTCATCCGCGCCGCCGTCGGGGGCGGCTGGCCCGAGACCGTCACGCTCCTCTACGCCCTCAACGCCGCTCTCGTGACCATCGACATCGCGCTGGTCCTGCGTTTCCGCAAGAGCGCACGAAAAATGTAGGCCGGGGCGCAGCCCCGGCTTCGTGATCGGGCATGGCGAGATAATGCCGGGGCGCTGCCCCGGCCTACGTGCTCAACGCGGTCGCCGTCGGCTCCCCGCTGAACGTGGCTTGTCGTTGCCTTTGGCCGTTCATTCCGCATTCCGCACTTCGCATTGCCGTTACAGCCGCCACGGGGCGCGCATGGGCTGATCGACGAGCCGATTGGCATATTCGTCGCCGATGAAGCGCAGGGCGACCGGGTCGAAGCGGAGTTTCCTCCCGGTGCGGATCGCCGCGTTCGCCAGGTGCACCAGCAGGTTGCTCCGGTTGCCGTTGACCTCGTTCAGGCCGAACTTTTTGCGGGTGCGGACCGAGACGTTGAAGTCCGACACTTGCGGCGCCGGCGGCGGCAGCGTCCGCAGGGCCTGGGCGAGGGCCGGCGGATCGGTCCGCATGCCCGGGTAGACCTTCCCCTTCGGCCCCTCGATGTACGGCTGCCCCTCGGTCTCGTTCTTCCCCCACTCGCAGGATTCGAGGATAATCCGGCAGCCATCGGCATACTTCATTTCCACGCGTCTCCAGAGCTTGACGGCGTCGTCGTGCGGCGGCCACGGGGCCCACGCCTCGATCTCCACGGGGCTCGTGTCGTCCTTGCCCAGGAAGTACTGGACCGGGTCGAGGTAATGCTGGCCCATGTCGGCCAGGCCCCCGCCGTCGTAGTCCCAGTACCCGCGGAACGAGCCGTGCGTGCGGTGCGGGTGATACGGCTTGTACGGGGCGGGGCCGAGCCAGAAATCGTAGTCGAACCCGGCGGGCACCGGCTCCGGCACCAGGTCGGTCCGGCCGCTCCACATCGAGGTCTTCCAGTCGAAGCCGGTGAAGCGGCTCACGCGGACCGTCAGCGGCCAGCCCAAGAGGCCGCTCTCGACGAGTTGCTTGATGGGCCTCACCTCGGTGCCGAAACCGTAGAACCCGCTGTACAGGCGGAACCACGTGTTCAGGCGGAACATGCGGCCGTACCGCTGCACGGCGTCGATGACCGGCTGGCCCTCGCCGATGGTGCGGGTCATGGGCTTCTCGCACCAGATATCGCAGCCCGCCTGGGCGGCGGCGATGGAAATGAGGGCGTGCCAGTGCGGCGGCGTCGCAATGTGAACGATGTTGATGTCGCCCCGGTCCAGCACCTCGCGGAAATCCTTGTACCCCTTGCACGCGTCGCCGGCCTTCTTGACGGCGGCCGCCAGGTGCCCCGCGTCGACGTCGCAGACGGCCAGGAGCTTGGCGCCGGCGTCGCCGCGCGCGTAGTCGATGTGCCCCGACCCCATGCCGCCGACGCCGATGACCGCATGCGTGAGCATCTCGGTGGGCGAGACGTAGGCCGGCCCGCCGAGGACGTGCCTCGGCACGATGGTCAAGGCGCCCAGGGCGGCGGCGGCCTTGAGCGACTTGCCGAGGAGCGAGCGGCGCGAGAGACGGTTGCCGGGCATCATGCGGCGCCTCCTACAGGAACCGTGTGCATGGTAATCGATGCGCCGAGACAATCAAGAGTTTAGCTACGGCCGGTTCGACCCTGCCGTGTTTAGCCGTCGCCGGCACGGCGACGGTCTTGGGCCAATGCGCACGCTGCCGCTCCCGCCGCCGTACCGGCGGCGGCTAAACGATCGCGGCCGGTACGCTACGGCCGGCGCAGCAGCACCCGGCAGGGGGCGGCCTCGCCGGCGACCACCCTTAGCGGACCGCAGAAGAGTTCGTACTCGCCGGTCTCCAGACCCGCGAGGTTCAGCCACTCGATCGCGCCCTTGATCGTCCGACTGCCCAGGATCGCCAGGTGGGCCGGGTGGCCGGGCGTGCTGCGCGGGTCCAGCGACGGGGCGTCGATGCCGATCAGCATGGGGCCGAGGACGGCGAGGTACTGGGCCCCGTCGGCCGAAAACGCGACGAACTCCGCCTCGAACCGCTTGGCGATCCACGCCGAGTTCTTCGTGCGAAAGAGGATCCGCCGCCGGCCGGCCAGGCCGAGCCGCTCAATCACCCCCCGCGTGATGACGTCGGCGTCGCCCACGTCCACCAGAATGCACGGCCCCACGAGGGCCTCGGGCGGGATGCTCTCGACCGTTCCCCCGCCGGGGATGAAATGCAGCGGCGCGTCGATGTGCGTGCCGGTGTGCGAGCCGAGGGTCAGCTTCGAGTTGTTCGAGCTCGCCCCGCCGGCGATCGTGCGGACCCACTCGAACCCAAACGGCGGGTCGCCGGGGTACAGCGGCATGCCGGGCGTCATCGGCACGGACACGTCGAAGATGGGCATGCGGCGTCCTCCGGGTGATCAATGTAGGCCGGGGCACCGCCCCGGCATCTATCTCAAGTGTGCCACGGCCGGCCTGTCCGGCCGTGCCTCCGCCCACCGATCTCAGAGCGTGTATGAGAACCCTGTGGCTCAGCCGGTCGCCGCGGCGACCTGAGCGCCCCGTGTCGGCGACAAGCTTTGCCGCCGGAACTGCACACCCGAGGGCGGGTGTGCCACATGGCCCAGGCGGTTCTCATACACGTTCTTACTCAGTATATCAGCCGCGGCCGCTGGAATCCCATGGAAGTTGCCGTTCCGACGAAGGCCTCATACCGTGGCCTTATCAAAGTGCGCTCAGGGGTAATCCGGTCGGCCAGGGTCTGCGGCTGAACGAAGGAGGCCATGCAAGAGGTTCCTGCATGGCCTTCGGAACTCCGTTACACGGGTGTACTATCCTTGTGACAAGCGGCCGTCTAATGCTACACCCGCCCGGCATGGGGTGGGCGGATCATGCGGCGCCGTGAGTGCCGGCGCTCCGGGGGGCGAGCGACGACGTGGGAAAGAACTGGTAGATGATAGAGGCCGCCGTGGGCGGAGGTGGCTGAATCGTCATCGAGAGGCTTTAGCCTATAGTATCCAGACTGGCGTGATAAATAGTTGCCTCCGACGCGGAATATTCTTGATTTCCCGAATGTTCGTGCTATACTTCTCCCGCAGTTGGGCTTTGCGGTGGGGGAGCCATGTGGGGCTTGCTCGGGGATAGCAGACGCGGCTTTTTCTTTGTGTCGCCCGGCGACGTTCCGGGCCACGCGGATAAGAATAAGAGAGGATGTCCTGGGGAAATCGGCCTCGCGGCCGGTTCCCCCTATTTATTGGACCGCATGGCATGAAAGGGGGCAGATGATGAATAGCGTAAAGGAAGTGACGCGGGCCGCGCTTGTGGCGGCGATGGTGATTGCCCTTGTTGGTTCTGCAGCCGCAAGGGGAGACGTGAGTTCATTGACATGGCAGGCAGATTCGGGCATTCGTGTCCCCGGCGGATCCTATCCCGCCGTTACCTCGACGTTCGTGATGCAACGTCCAGACGGGCTGTGGGGGATGTACTACTATCTGGGCGACGCGGAAACCTATGGCAACACGGGTTACTCGACTTCCACGGATGGAATGACATGGTCCGCGCCGACTACCGTGATGACCCATGGAGGAAACGGATACGACAACGTCGACGCGGTGATCGCGGACATTGTGACCCTGCCGAACGGGCGTTATCGCGCTTACTGTGTTGGTATGGAGTCCAACCAGGGTTCTGCGCCCACAAGCATCTTCTACGCGGATTCCGTTGACGGTATGTCCTGGACCAAGGGCTCGGTTCTTTTCAACGGGAATACCTCCTTGGGACAAGTAGGCTCTCCCCGCGTGATTTCCTCAGGAAGCGGATACACGATATATTTCACCCGAGGAACAAGCGTGCAGCGGACTACATCAAACAACGGACTAACTTGGGCGACGCCGCAAACGGTTGTGAGCAGCGGGGTAAATGCTTTTGACATTGTGTCCGCAACCAGTGGCGGGTACCGAATGTTTGCGTCCACGTTGTCGGGGACTATAGGAAGTCTGAGTTCGGCCGATGGATTGAATTGGGCTTGGGACTCCGGTGATCGACTAACTCGGTCGGACTTCGGGGTCAACGGGGGCCTCGGTGTGCCGGTTGTGGCAAACATCAACGGCACTGCGAAGATGTACGTCTCCGCCAGACCGAATCCGTCGAACGACCTTTCCAACATATACAGCGCGAGCGGGGGTTGGCCTATACATGAGCTTCAGCATGACTGGACGAAATATGGTCAACTTTACCAGGGTAGCATACCGGATGTCGGTGCTTCTGCTTGTGGCCCTGCCGCTGCTACCAATTCGCTGATTTACTTGCAGAATGTATACCCCGCCGTGTATGGCCAGGCGCTTGTGCCGCATCAGTCCGCAGACTTGAATCACGACGGAAACGTTAACTGGTATGATGATTGGATCGCTGCCGGAAAGACCCTTGCGGGTTCGGGCTACATGAATACATCCGGCCTTGGAACAAGCTATTGGGATTTCTATGGGGGCATCCACAGATACATTGAGGAGCAAGCGCCCGGGTTAAACTCCTATGCTGTCGAGACGGGGCTTCCTTGGATTAACCCACCCCAGGGCTTCACTGCAGCCGCCCCATCTTGGGCCTGGCTTTTCGATAAGATGGAACAAGGGAATGATGTTGAGATTCGGGTAGTATCCTCGCCCGTTCCAACACCAAATCACTTTTTGACGTTGATCGGAATGCGCTGGGAGGACATCAATATTGACGGAACGATAGACCCTGGTGAAGGCACCATCAAAGTCATGGACTCAGGACTAGGTGCCATCTGCGACTACTACATCTGGGAATCTTTGGGAATCCTGCGTACCGACTGGAACGGCGATTCCTATATCGATTCAGCGTATGCCGAGGGTCCTGTCCCCGAACCCGCCACACTGGCGCTGCTGGCCCTGGGAGGGCTGGCCCTGCTCAGGCGGCGCAAGCGGCGGAAGTAACCTCAAATCGAGCGGGAACCTTCAACGGGCGGCTCTACACGGGCCGCCCGCTTCGCTTAAGTCCATCGGCGTAACCATTTCGCCTTCTCCTCCAGAAGTGCTTTGCATGGAACGATTGGATGGCGGTTCCATGCGATCCGGCGGCACGCCCTACAACCCCGAAGTTACGCCCAGGCGGGGGTGGCCTGGGCGTGTGAGAGAAGGGACTACCGGCGAGCAGCCTCGGTCGACTCAAATTTTCCCCGGTCGGTCTTGCGGAACCGGGCGTCCTTGCCCTTGGCCCGCACCTCCCTGAGTATGGCCGCGTAAATCGTGGAGGCAGGGGTCCGGCCGCCGGTCTTCCAGAGGCCGTCGGCCGGCATCTTCTCGAGCATCTCCTTCGTGTTCATCGGCCTGGCTGCCAGGACCAGCACCTTTGCCTACGCGAGCGAGTCGAAGGGTGTCGCCGTGCGAACGCAGGAACGGCAACGGCAACGGCCGCGGCGGGCCCGCAAGCGAGTGCACCAGCGCGGCGGTTCGGGAGACCCGCCGCGCACACCAAGAGACCCGCCGCGCACACCAAGAGACCCCTCGCGCAAGGGGGTGCGGGAATTCTGTGGAACTTTACCCATTGGCGATAGTCTTATTATGTAAGTCCGGCCGCGGGGCATGGGGTGGCGAGCCGGGCCGACCGGACGGCGTGTGAACCGGAACGTTTATCTGCCAGTGTTTCTCCTCTTGCTTGCGGCAGTCCCTGCCGCCGGGGATGCTGCGCGCGAAGACCTCGTCGGCGAAATCCTCAAGCGGGTCCCCGAGTGGCCGCAGGCCCAGGTCGAGATGCCCCTCTCGGTCTATGAGAAGCTGATCCGCGACATCGTGGCGGGGCCGGTCCTGCCGAAGCCGCCCGAGGCCACGTGGGTCGAACGGGTCCTGTGGACCATCGAGGTCGGCGAAGCGGAGGCGGTGGTCTCGCC
>JAPLML010000064.1 GCA_026387055.1 Planctomycetota bacterium
CGAGGTCGGCCCGCTCGCCCGCACGCTCATCGGCGACGCGGCGGGCGGGGTCATCAAGCCCCAGGTCGACGCCGCCCTCAAGGCCGCACGCCTCGGGGCCGGCAAGCTCCAGTCGGTCCTCGGCCGCCACCTGGCCCGGGCCCTGGAGTCCCGCCTCATCGTCTCGGCCATGGTCGATTGGCTCGGCCAACTCAAGCTGGGCGAGCCGGCCGCCGTCGCCCTCACGATCCCGCAGGAGGGCCGCGGGGCGGGCCTTGTGGACGGCCCGCGCGGGGCGCTCGGCCCCTGGATCGAAATCAAGGACAAGGTCATCGGGCGGTACCAGTTGGTCGTCCCGACGACGTGGAACGGCTCGCCGCGCGACGCCTCCGGCACGCCCGGCCCGATGGAGCAGGCCCTGATCGGCGCCAAGGTCAAGGACCGCGATAACCCGTTCGAGGTCACGCGGATCATCCGCTCCTTCGACCCGTGCCTGGCGTGCGCCGTGCACCTGGCGACCCCCACGGGCGGCGTGCGCGTCGTCCACCGCGCGATGTGAGGAGGCGCGCGGCGGCCCGCCGCCCTCGGCGGTCCGCGCCGCGCGGCGCGATGATTCGTGCGCGGCGGGTCTCCTGACCCGCCGCGTGAGCCGCAACGATGGGGCGTTTAGCGGGAGGCCCGAAGGGCCCCGCGTGACTTGGTAGGAGATACGCAGTTATGAACGCAACCGAACGCAAGCCGACGCAGGAAATCCTGGATTCCCTCGCCGACGCCCGCAAGGTCTTCGTCCTCGGATGCCAGGGCTGCCCCATCGGGTGCGAGACCGGCGGCAAGCCGTGGCTCGACGAGATGACGGCCGCCCTCGGGGCCGTCGGCAAGGTCGTCACGGGCGCGGCCCTCGTCGACATGATCTGCAACAAGATGATCGTCGGCGTCCGCCTCGGCCGTATGATCCAGGCGGTTACCGCCGCCGACGCGCTTCTCGTCGGCTCCTGCGGCGTGGGCGTCCAGGCCGTCGGCAACGTCGTCGGGCGCCGGGCCGTCCCCGCCATGAACACCATCTGCATGGGCGACTACCAGGGCCTCTGGCCGTCGGAGGAACGCTGAGGCGAGTGCGGCGAGTGCCTCCTCGCCTACACCGGCGGCCTTTGCCCCATCACCCTGTGTTCCAAGAGCCTGGTCAACGGCCAGTGCGGCGGCACGGGGTACGACGGCTCCTGCGAGGTCTCGAAGGCCCGCCGCTGCGGCTGGCACCTGATCTATGAGCGCCTCCGCGACCTCGGCCGCCTCGACGACATGCGCCGCCTCCAGGCGCCGCGCGATTACCGGAAGCGGGACATCTCCGACCCCAACCGCCGCACCATCCGCTGGGCCCTGGAGATGGCCGAACAGGAACCGAAGGCCGCGCCAATGCCGCCGGCCAAAAAGTGAGCGGGATGACCCATGAGCCAACTCGAAGAACGTCTTAAGTCCGGCCAGTTCACCGTCACCGGCGAGATCGGCCCGCCCAAGGGCACCAACGTCGCGCCCTGCCTCCACGAGGCCGAGGAGTTCCTCAAGGGCCGCGTCGTCGCCGTCAACGTCACCGACATCCAGACGGCTGTCATGCGGACCGGCTCCATGGCCATGTGCCACATGCTCCGGGACCGCGGCATCGAGCCGATCTTCCAGATGGTCTGCCGCGACCGCAACCGCCTCGCCCTCCAGAGCGACCTCTTGTCGGCCGCGGTCCTTGGCATCGAGAACGTCCTGTCGCTCACCGGCGACCACGTGGTCATGGGCGACCACCGCGATGCCCGGCCCGTCTACGACCTCGACTCCGTGGGCCTGCTTCAGGCCATGTCGGGCCTGGAAGCCGGCAGGGACATGGGCTGCGACTTCAAGGGCAACCCGAACCAGCTTGACGGCGTCCCGAAGTTCTTCAAGGGCTGCTGCACCACGCCGTGCAGCCCGGACCCCGAGGCCCAGGTCATCAAGCTCGAGAAGAAGGCCGCCGCCGGGGCCCAGTTCGTCCAGACCCAGGCGGTGTACGACCCGGCCACGTTCGAGAAGTTCATGCGGCGGATCGAGCACATCAAGATCCCCGTGCTCGTGGGCATCGTGGTCCTGAAGTCCGCCGGCATGGCCAAGTACATGAACCGCTCGGTGCCCGGCGTCCAGGTGCCCGACGCGCTCATCAAGGAGCTGACGGCGGCGCCGAAGGACGGCCTCAAGAAGGTGTCGGCCGCGATCGCCGCCCGCCTTGTGCGCGAGATGAAGCCCATGTGCCAGGGGGCCCACCTCATGACCCTCGGCTGGGACGACCTCGTGCCCGACATCATCGCCCAGGCCGGCCTGGCGTCGTGATGTAGGCCGGGGCAACGCCCCGGCGTGTTTCCTGTGCGTGTGCGCTTTGCCCGTTTAGCCGTCGCCGCATACGGCGACGGTGTATTCATCGACAACCTTTTGAGGAGCCCCACATGCCCGCACGACTGATTGACGGCGAAGCCCTGGCGGCGAAAATCAAGGCCGAACTCGCCCCCGACATCCAGGCCATCAAGGCGAAAACCGGCGCGCCCCCGAAGCTCGCCAGCATCCTCGTCGGCGACAACCCCGGCTCCAAGGTCTACGCCCGCAGCCAGGCCAAGTCCTGCGAGGCCGTCGGCATCGCTTACCAACTGGTCGAGCTGCCGAACGAGACCACCGCCGAGACGCTGGCCGCCAGGATCGACGCCCTGGGCGCCGACCCCACGGTCCACGGCATCATCCTCCAGGGTCGTCGGCCACTCGCCCATCGTCGGCAAGCCCGTCGTCTGCCTCGTCGTCAACGACCTCGGCACCTGCACGTGCTGTCACATCGGCACCCGCGACCTGAAGGCCCACACCACGAAGGCCGAGATCCTGGTGGTCGCCGCCGGCAAGGCCGGCCTCGTGCGCGGCGAGCACATCATGCCCGGCGCCACGGTCATCGACGTGGGCATCAACCGCGTCCCGGTCCTCGATGCCGGCGGCAAGCCCGTCATCGACGAGAAGGGCAAGAAGAAGATGAAAACCGTCGGCGACGTGGATTTCGAGTCGGCCGTCCAGGTCGCCGGCGCCATCACGCCCGTCCCCGGCGGCGTCGGCCCGGTGACGGTGGCCATGCTCCTTCGCAACACCGTCCGCGCCGCCAAGGCCCTCGTCGGCTGAGCATGTTTGGCCGTCGCCCGCACGGCGACGATCCCCAGCGGCGGGTGGCACGGTCACGCGCCGTTGCGTGGCCGTGCATAGTCCGATGTCACGCACGGCCACCCAACATCGGGTGACCGTGCCACCCTGCGAGACTGAGGCCCGCCCGACCCGCCGCGCTTTCCATGTTGAACTTGCTCTCCCTCCCGGTACACTTACCACGCGGCCGCATGTGGCTGGACTCTCGGCACTGGCCGGCAGATAATACCTGGAGCGAATCGGAGCAACGGGGCGCACAGCGCATGATCGCACCGGCGGCAAGACGCCACCTTTCATTGAGGATTTCGGTCACCGAGCAGTGCCAACTGCGGTGCCCGTACTGCATGCCTGCCCAGGGCCTGCCCGCGGCGTCGGGCGAGGATGTCCTGAAGGTCGAGGAGATGGTGCGCTTCGTCCAAATCCTCCGGCGCCACTTCGATCTGGCGAAGGTCCGCCTCACGGGCGGCGAACCCCTCGTCCGCCGTGACGTGGCGGCGCTCGTGGCCGCGCTTGCCGCCGAAGGCATCCAGGACATCGCCCTGACCACCAACGGCGAGCTTCTGGCCGACGCCGCCGCGGAACTTCGGCAGGCCGGCCTGCGGCGAGTCAACATCCACATCGACAGCCTTGATGCCGGGACGTACCGGACGCTCACGCGCCGCGGCCGGTTGTCGCGTGCCTTGGCGGGCGTCGAGGCCGCACGGCGGGCCGGCCTCGCGCCGATCAAGCTCAACATGGTGGTCCTGCGCGGCGTCAATGACAGCGAAGTGGTCGCGATGGCGCGGTTTGGCCTCGAGCGCGGTTGCGAGGTCCGCTTCCTCGAGGTGATGCCCATCGGCGTGGCGGCGGCGAGCCACCGCGAATGGTTCGTTCCCTCCGCCGAGGTCCGCCACCGCCTGGCCTCCGCGTTTGATCTTGAGCCGCTGCCTGTTGTGCCGGGGGCGCCGAGCCGCGACGTGCGGGCGCGCGACACGCTCGGGCGCTCCGGCCTTCTCGGCTTCATCTCGCCGTGCAGCCAGCCGTTCTGCAGCGACTGCCGGCGCCTGCGCCTGACGTCCGCGGGGCGGCTCATCGGGTGCCTGGCCCGGGCCGAGGGGCCCGACGTGTCGGCACTCCTGAAGGCGCCGCACCCAGGCGACGAGGCCGGCCTCCTTGCGGCCATCGACCAGGCCCTTCGCCTGAAGCTCAAAGACCACTGTTTCGCCGATCAGCGCATCATGGCGACCGTCGGCGGCTGATGGCACGTTCAGCGGGGAGCCGCTACTCAGGCGCTGCGCGGCGGGTCTCCTGACCCGCCGCGCGAAAGCGGTGGCTCCGCGGCGCAGCACCAGGGCTGTGGCGCGGTGGGTCGGGAGACCCGCCGCGCACCAATTGTTGAAGATCGACATGCCTGAGAAGCGCAGATCCAGACTCTCGCACCTCTCCCCCGGCGGCTCGCCGCGTATGGTGAACGTCGGCGCCAAGCCCGTCACGCGCCGCACCGCGGTGGCCGAGGCGTACGTGACCGTGGGGCGGAAGATCGCCGCGCGCCTCCGGCGGGAAGGCGGCCTCGCGAAGGGCAACGTCCTGGAGACCGCGCGCCTGGCGGGCATCCTGGCGGCGAAGAACACATCGACGCTTATCCCTATGTGCCATCCGATTCCCCTCGACGGCATCGAGGTGGAGGCGGCGATCGACGGGCCGCGCGTCCGCCTCCGCGCCACCGTCTCGGCCGAGTGGAAGACGGGCGTCGAGATGGAGGCGATGACGGCGGCCGCCGTCGCCGCCCTCACGGTCTACGATATGGTCAAGTCCGCGGGCAAGGGCGTCGAGATCGGCCCCGTGCGCCTCCTCTCGAAGGAGGGCGGCAGGTCCGGCCGCTGGGTCCGCCGGGGGGACTCCGATGGCGCGAGTTGAGGCCCTCTGCCTCAGTGAGTTGAGGGGCGAGCGCAAGCGCCCCGTCGAGTCCGCCGCATTCCGCGCGGGCCACGGCATCGAGGGCGACGCCCACGCCGGCCCCTGGCACCGGCAGGTCAGCCTCCTCGCGGCCGGGGACGTCGAGGCCGCGCGCCGCGCCGGCCTCCCGCACATCGGCCCCGGCGCGTTCGCCGAGAACGTGACCCTCTCGGGCCTGGACCTGGGGACGTTCGGCCTCGGCACGCGCCTGCGTCTCGGCCGCAACGTGGTCCTGGCGGTCACGCAGATCGGGAAGCGCTGCCACGCGCCCTGCGAGATCGGGCGCGCCACGGGCGACTGCCTGATGCCCCGCCGGGGCCTCTTCGCCCGCGTGGAGCAGGGCGGCACGGTCTGCGCCGGCGACGCCGCCGAGGTCGTCTCGCTCGTGCCGCGCGAGAGGTTCCAGGCGGTCGTCCTCACGATCAGCGACCGCTGTGCGCGCGGCGAGGCCCAGGACACTGCCGGCCCCGCGGTGGCCCGCCGCCTTGAAACAGGCCTGGCGGCCCACGTGTACGCGACGGCCGTCATTCCGGACGACGTGGCCGAGGTCGCCGACCGCCTCAAGCACTATGCCGACGGTCACTCGATCGACCTGGTGGTGACGGTCGGCGGC
Organism: Planctomycetota bacterium; assembly: GCA_026387055.1. Lineage (GTDB taxonomy): Bacteria > Planctomycetota > Phycisphaerae > FEN-1346 > FEN-1346 > JAPLML01. The sequence continues at coordinate 5,714 of JAPLML010000064.1, forward strand.
ACCGGTTTCGCTCCGCGCGACGTGACGCCCGAGGCGACCCGCCAGGTTGTCGAGCGGCCCGCGCCGGGCCTCGACGAGGCGATGCGCGCGGCGTCGCTCGCCAAGACGCCGCACGCGGCGCTCTCGCGCGGGAACTCCGGCATCCGCGGCGCGACGCTCATCCTGAATCTCCCGGGCTCCGAGCGGGCGGCCGTCGAGAACCTGGACGCGGTCCTGAAGGCCCTGCCGCACGGCCTCGCGAAACTCCGCGGCGACCCGTCCGACTGCGCCCGGCCTGCCAACGGTGCAACCTCGCTCACCGCAGAGGAGCCGCCGGATGTTCGTTGACCTTCCCGTGTTCGGCGTCTTCGGCGCGAGCGGATCCGGCAAGACCACCCTCATCGAAGCGCTCCTCGCCCGCCTGCACGCGCGGGGCCTTGGCGTCGCGGTCGCCAAGATCCACGCCCACGGCATCGAGGTGGACCGGCCGGGGAAGGACAGCGACCGGTTCTTCCGGGCCGGCGCCGACTCGTACCTCGAGGGGCCCGACGAGGCGTTCCTCCGCACGCACCTGGCCGGCCGCGACCCGGCCGCGCGGCTGCGGGACCTGGCGCGCCGCTGCGACCTGGTGCTCGTCGAGGGCCGCAAGCGGATCGCGTGCGACAAGCTCTGGCTCCTCGGCGAAGGCGAGGCCGAGCCGCCGCCCGAGGCGGGCGATGTGGTCGCCGCCCTTGGGCGCACCGGCGACCGGGCCGAGAAAGCATGGACGCTTCTGAATGAGTGGCTTGCCCGCCGGTGGCTGGGAACGCCGGTGTACGGGGGCGTCCTCATCGGCGGCAAGAGCGCCCGCATGGGCCGGCCGAAGCACCTGATGGAATCCGGCGGCAAGACCTGGCTGGAGCGGGCGGTGCACGTGGTGCGCGGCGGCGCCGAGCGCGTCGTCATCGTCGGCGCGGGCGACGTTCCCGCGGCGCTCGGAGGCATCGCAAGGCTGCCCGACGTGCCGGATGCCGAGGGGCCGATGGCGGGCCTCTTGGCCGCGATGCGCTGGGCGCCGCACGCCTCGTGGCTGGTGTCGGCGTGCGATCTGCCGGCCCTGACGGAGGGTGCTCTGAAGTGGCTGCTTTCGTCGCGCGCCCCTGGCGTCTGGGCGACGCTTCCGCGGCTGCCGGGCGGGGCGGGGGTCGAACCGCTGCTCGCCCACTATGACTTTCGCGCCGGGCCGCTTCTCGAAAACCTGGCGGCGGAAGGGCGCTACTCGCTTTCGTTGCTGGCGGAGCATCCGAAGGTGGCGTCGCCGGCCCCGCCTGCGGAATTCGCGACGGCGTGGGAGAACGTAAACACTCCCGACGATCTCGCGCGGCGGCGCATCGTTTAGCCGTCGCCGGTACGGCGACGGTGGTTGGCCTTCGCGCGCATCCCCGTCGCCGTACCGGCGAGTACGTGTTTAGCGAGGGTGGCACGGTCACGCGCCGTTGCGTGACCGTGCTTGCTCGCCCACGGGACCATGCACGGCCACGCAACGGCGCGTGGCCGTGCCACTCGGCAATCTGGTATGGTGCTGAACACGTACACCGGCGACGGCTAAACGCAACATATCTACACGCGCTCCTGGATCGAGTCCAGATACCCGACGGCGCCGGGGCTCAGCTCGGCGGCGTTCGCCGCGTCGGTGTCGATGTGCATGTCGAGCCGGAAGTCCGGGTCCACGCGGACGATCACGTCGCCGAAGATCAGCGACCGGTCGCCGGGCACGCGCACGCGCACCGCGTCGTGGTCGCGCACGGCGAACTCCAGGGCGTCTTCCGGCGACATGTGGACGTGCCGCCGCGCGCAGATCACGCCGCGCTCCAGCCGCACCTCGCCGGCGGGCCCCTACAGCGTGTGGCCCGGCGTGCCGTCCAGGTCGCCCGAGAGACGCACGGGGGCGTCGTCGCCCAGCTTGAACTC
>JAPLML010000032.1 GCA_026387055.1 Planctomycetota bacterium
TTGTCGAGAAACACTACGCCGAGGCGATGGCCGGGGGGACCTACCGGGGCTGCGAGGCCTATAGGGATTTCCGAGACCTCCTCGCCCGTGGCGATATCGACGCGGTGTCCATCTGCACGCCGGACCACTGGCACGCGATCCAGGCCGTAGCCGCGGCCGCCGCCAGCAAGGACGTCCTGTGCGAAAAGCCGCTGAGCGTGACCGTGACCGAAGGGAGGGCCGTCTGCGAGGCGATCCGGCGCTACGGCCGCGTCTTTCAGCACGGCACCCAGCGGCGGAGCGAGCGGGACTTCGCCTTCGCGTGCGAACTGGTCCGCAACGGGCGGATCGGCCGCCTGCACACGGTCCGCGTCTCCTCCGAGCCCAGCCACGCGAACCCGAACGACCCGCCCGTGCCCGTCCCGGACGGGTTCGACTACGACTTGTGGCTCGGTCCGGCCCCGTGGGCGCCCTACAGCCCGCGACGGTGCGTCACGCCGTGGTGGTACTTCATCGCCGACTATACGATCGGGTTCATCGCCGGCCAAGGCGTGCACTTCACCGACATTGCCCAGTGGGGCCTTGGGGCGGACGACACCGGGCCCGTCGAGATCGACGGCCGCGGCGATGTCCCCCGTGACGGTCTGTGCGACACGGCCACCGGGTGGCACGTCGAGATGACCTTCGGAAGCGGCGTGAAGCTCGTCTACGACGACGACCGGGCCTTCCCCATGGGCGTCATCTTCGAAGGGTCCGAGGGACAGGTCCGGGCCCTGTGCTCGGGCGTCTCGACCGAGCCGCAGAGCCTGCGGGCGACGGCCCTCCGGCCAGGCGAGGTCCGCCTCCAGCGCCCCCGGTGGCACATCGCCGACTTCATCCACTCGGTGAAGACGCGGGAACCGACGGCCGCCTCCGTCGAGGCGGCCCACCGCGCCACGTCGCTATGCCACCTGGCACACATCGCCATCCTGACCGGCCGCAAGCTCAGATGGGACCCCGTGGGCGAGCAGTTCCTCGACGACGCGGAAGCAAACCGCTTCCTCTCTCGCTGCCTGCGGGGCCCGTGGCGCCTGTGAAGACGCCTCAAGGAACATCGACAGCCGCGAGTTGTGGCAGAGAGCCGCCCGTCCCGCGCGGAGCGATCCTTACCTCCTCGTGATGACGATGCGGTTCAAGCCGCAAAGTCGGGGTCTCGACAGTGGGGGCAAGACCTGCTCGCCGCAGAGAGTGTCCTCGTGTAGTGCTCGCCTACTTGCCCGCCGGCGTATCCTGACGCTGATAGACCCGGACGTAGTCGACCAGGAACTTCTGGGGGAAGATCGTGTCGTCGATCTGCCCTCCCCAGCTTCCGCCGAGCGCCAGGTTGACGAGCAGATACTGCGGCTTGCGGAACGGATTGTCGTCCTTGTCGTCGGCCTGGTTCATCGGGAAGGTGTGGTACTTCTGCCCGTCGAAGTAGAAGTCCATCCGGTCGGCGAACCACTCCACGGCATAGACGTGGAAACCGTCCCAGGGCTTTTCGACGGCGAGCTTGTTGCCCGATGATCTGTGCTTGCCGTCCTTCCGGAAGTGGACGGTGGCGTGGACGAAGCCCGGGGTGTGGCCGACGAACTCCATGATGTCGATCTCGCCGCAGGCCGGCCAGCCGACCTCGCGGATGTTGCTGCCGAGCATCCAGATGGCGGGCCAGACGCCGCGGCCCTGGGGCAGCTTGGCGCGGACCTCGATCCGGCCGAACTTCCAGTCGGCCTTGTTGAGGGTGATGAGGCTGGCGGCCGTGTAGTCGGCGTACTGCTTCGCGGCGCGGCCGCCCTTGGCGTCGGGGCTGTAGCGCGGGTTGGCGTATTTCTCGCGCCGCCCCTCGATCACCAGCATGCCGTTCTCGGCGCGGGCGTTCTCCTTGCGGGCGCGGGTGTACAATTGGGCCTCGTTGTTGCGGACGAAACCCTCTTCATAGTCCCACTTCTTCGGATCAGGCAGGCCTTCATAGTCGAACTCGTCAGCCCAGACGAGCTTCCAGTCCTTCGCCAGGGCCGGGGCCGCCGGCGGGGCGGGCTCGGCCTTGTCCACGCCCCCGAGAGCACAGATACAGAGCAAGACCAGCACTGCCACACCGAGAAGGGCCAACGTCCGCAATCGCTGGTTCATCGCAGCCTCCACTTCGGAGTTGAGCTGAAGGGCGTCGGCTGTTCTGCAGAACGGGCGCAGGACAGCATCGTTGCCATGAACAAGCCCCCCAATCGCACTCTGGCATCATAGAGTTGTGAGTGGGGAAGGACAAGCCTGAGAAGACGGAGCCGCTGCCGGCAAAGGAGTTCGCCCTTTACGGCGCGGGCATCTACCTTCTGGCCGACCTGCCCCCAACCATTGTACCACCCGTCAAGTTAGCGTTGCCACAATCAACCTGTGGTGGCGAGGGTCTCGGGCCACTACAATGATGGCACCCGGTGCCCTTGGGGGGACGTGAGGTGCTCCCCATGCGCTGGACAGATTTGGGGCCGAATTAAGGAGACTGTAGCGACGTTACAGAGTGATTCTATCCTGTTTCGCGGCGTAGTTGGTGGAGGGCGGCGGTGGTCTGGTGGCGGGTGGGAGCTTGCAG
>JAPLML010000080.1 GCA_026387055.1 Planctomycetota bacterium
CTCCCAGCCGGCGAACTCGACCATCTTGGCGCCGAGCGCCACGTGCCTGCCGTGGAGGACCGTTTTCCGGAATTCGCTCATGGCCTGGCCTGTGTCTCCGATCCTTGCGGCTCGTCAGCGTGCCCCTCCGGTCGAAGAATCGCCGTGGCGAGCAAGTGCCGCCCCTGTTCGTTCTACAGTACCGAGATTCCTTGCCACGGGCAACACCAGAGACTACGATTCCGTGCGGCTCGGCGCGGGTGAGAGACCAGGGGTCCGCCACAATTGAAACTGTCGGTAAGGTAATCGCGGTGGGCTTCCCAAGCTCGTGCGCGGCGGGTCTCCCGACCCGCCGCGCGCAGACGCGACTTGGCGCGCGGGGTAACGCACGCACGCGGCGGCTCAGGAGAGCCGCCGCGCACGGTGGTCCCGCTTTCCGAGCAGGACAGATGCCCGGCTGCCCAGGAGGCCCAAGCGTGAGCTACATAACCCGAACATGGCGTCTCGCGGTCCTGGCGGCGGTCGCCCTCTTCCTCGGCGCCGCCGGCCGCGCCAGCCCGCGACCGCTGCGATGGGTTCCCCTTGCCGCATTCCTCATGCTTGGCGCAGCCGTCGTAGGCTGTGGTCGGGCACCCGCCGGTCCCGGCGCGGGCCCACCCGAAGGAGCACCCCCTATGCCAGCCGCCGCCGCCGAGGAGATCGTGGTTCTCAGCGAGCATCTCACCCGGGGGCCGGTCGACCTGAAACAGGGCGGCCAGTTCATCGAGCCTCTCTGCCACCTCATCCCCTCGATGATCGCCCAGCAGGTCGCCAACGACAGTTTCGAGGACGAGCCGCCGTTCAACTTCGCCTACGTGGCGGAAACCGACAAACCCTATCGGCCCTGGTATCCGTCGGGCTCGGTCCACCTGCCGCAGTATTCGCGGGACACGCAGAATCCGTTCAACGGGAAGAAGTCGCTGAAGATCGCCTTGGCGGAGAAGAGGTGCCGCGCGGGGATTTCGCAGGACGGCTTCGCGCTCCGGCAGGGCGTCAGCTACAAGCTGCGGCTGCACATACGCGGCGAGGGCAACGTCCCCGTGAGGGCGTGGCTGCACGGCGACGGCGGCACGGTCGCCGGCCCGGTCGAGCTGGGCCGCGCGGGGGCGTCCTGGGCGCCTGCGGAAGGGCGGCTCGTCGCCACGCGGACCCTCGACCACGCCACGCTCACCATCGACTTCGAAGGGCCGGGCGCCCTGTGGCTGGACCGCGTCTATCTCATCGGCGACGATGCGGTGCTCGGCCTGTGGCGGCCGGACGTCGTGGAGGCGCTCGAGCGCCTCAACCCCGGTGTAATCCGCTGGGGCGGCTCTACCATCGTGGCCTACGACTGGCTCCCGAGCATCGGCCCCTGGGACCGGCGCGTCCCGTTCACGACCTGCTGGGGCGGCCTCGAACCCAACTTTGTCGGCCTGGAGGAGTTCGTGCAACTCTGCCGCGCGGTCGGCGCCGAGCCGCTCCTGTGCATTCGATGGGGCGCAGACAAGGCCGAGGAAGCCGCCGCCCAGGTGGAGTATCTCAACGGCGCGCCCGACACCAAATGGGGGAAACTCCGGGCCGAGAACGGCCGCCGCGAACCCTACCACGTGAAGTACTGGCAGATCGGCAACGAGGTGGGCGGCAAGGAGTACGACGACTCCTTTGCGGCGATCGCCAGGGCCATGAAGGCGGTCGACCCGTCGATCAGGATTCTCGCCTCGTTCGGGACGGGCGAGACCCTCGCCCGGAGCGAAGGCCTGGCCGACTATCTTTGTCCTCACCACTACGGCTGTCACGCCCTGGCGGCCATGGCCGCGGACTTCGCGAACCACCGGGCGATCATCGACCGCGATGCCAAGGGCCGCCCCGTCCGCCTGGCCGTCACGGAGTGGAACACCACGGCCGGCGACTGGGGCCTGAAGCGGGGCATGCTCCAGACCCTCTCGAATGCCCTCGCCTGCTCGCGGTACCAGAACCTGATGCACCGCCACGCGGACCTCGTGGAGATGTCGATGCGCTCCAACCTGGTCGACAGTTTCGGTTCGGGCATCATCGTCACCGGCGCGGGGTGGCTGTACCTGGCGCCCACGTATTACTCGCAGCAGATGTACCAGCAGGCCGCGGGGGCATTCCCCCTGAAGATCGAGCGGGGCCCCAATCAGGCGTGGCCTGAGCAGCAGCCCGACACGAGCGCGGTGCTGAGCCCGGACGGCCGGACGCTGCGCCTCTTCGCGGTCAACTCGACCGACAAGCCCTTGACGGTCACGTTCCGTCTCAAGGGCTTCCGCGGCGGCGTGCGGACCGCCGGTGCCGTGGTCCTCAAGGACCGCCAGGGGCCCCTGTCACCCGAAGGCATGAACTCGCGGGACGATCCGGTGCGGATCGCGCCGGCCGCCCGCTCTGTGGAGGCTGCGGGCTCGGCGTTCACCGTCGTCTTCGACCCCTTCAGCCTCACGCGACTGGACCTGGGCCTTTGAGCGGGTGGCGCACTTCGCGCGGCGGGTCTCCTGACCCGTACGTGTCTAGCGTGACACAGGATTGCCGGGTGGCACGGCCACGCGCTGTTGCGTGGCCGTGCATGGTCACGTGGGGGAACACGCACGGTCACGCAACGGCGCGTGACCGTGCCACCCAGGCTAAACACGTACCCTGACCCGCCGCGCCATGTGGCATTGTAGTATCAGGAGGTCCAAGCGTGAGCCGCACAACCCGAACACGGCGTTTCGCGGTCCTGGCGGCGGTCGCCCTTTCCCTCGGCGCCGCCGGCGGATGCGCGTCCGCCCCCCATTCGCGAGGTCACCCGATGCTCGACACGCTTGGCGCCTCGGTTCTTCCCTTCAGTTTCACCTTTGACGGCCGGCCGTCCGGAGAACTCCTCCCGGCGTGGAGGAAGGACTCGGCCGAGACGCGGATCGACGCCGACCGCACGCGCACCGCCACGACTTGGACGGACCCGAAGTCGGGCCTCGCGGTCACGTGCGAGAGACGGCAGTTCTGCGACTTCCCGGCGGCCGAGTGGGTCCTGTGGTTCCGCAACACGGGGGCGGCGCCGACGCCCATCCTCGAGAATATCCAGGCGATGGACCTTGTGCTCGACGGCCCGCTGCCGGGCGAGGCGCCCTTCCGCGTCCACCGGACCAACGGCGCCCCGTCGAACCCGACCGATTTCGAGATGAGCGAGGTCCCCCTGCGGCCCGGCGGCACGCTGGTCCTGGGCGGGGGCGGCGGACGGTCGAGCAACAAGGATTTCCCCTTCCTGCGGATCGATACGGCGGCGGGGGCGGTCCTCGTGGCCGTCGGCTGGTCGGGCCAGTGGAAGGCCGAGATGCGGTGCGCCGAGACCCCGGCCGGCGCTTCGCTGCGGGTGACGGCGGGCCAGGAACTCACGCACTTCAGGCTGCTCCCTGGGGAGCAGGTCCGTTCGCCGCGGATGCTGGTCTTCTTCCACGAAGGCGACCGCGACGCGAGCCACGCCCGGTTCCGCCGACTCATCTACAAGCACTATGCCGTCAAGGTCGGCGGGAAGCCGCCCGACCCGCTCCTCTTCTGCAACACGTGCTTCACGCGCGGGGGAGGGTGGCTCAACGAGTGCAACGAGGCCAACCAGATCTCGCTCATCCGGGCCCTCGCGCCGCTGGGCGTGCAGGCGGTCATCACCGACGCCGTCTGTTTCACGGGCGGCTGGCCGGCGGGCGCGGGCAACTGGGACGCCGACCAAGCGAAGTACCCCCGCGGCATGGGTCCCGTGGCCGCCGCCGCCAAGGAGCGCGGCATGGTCTACGGCCTCTGGTTCGAGCCCGAGCGGGTCGCCAAGGGGACGGCGATCGACCGCGAGCACGGCGCGTGGGTCCTGCGCCTTAAGCCGCCCGGCGGGGGCGACGACCTGCTGAACTTCGGGCTGCCGGAGGTCCGCCGGCACTTCTTCGACATCGTCGGGCGGTACATGGCGCTGCCGGGCTTCCGCGTTTACCGGCAGGACTTCAACATGGACCCGCTCCGGCACTGGCGCGACAACGACGCCCCCGACCGCCAGGGCATCACCGAGATGAAATATGTCGAGGGCCTGTATGCCTACTGGGACACGATCCGGGCGGCCTGGCCGGACGCGATCATGGAGGAGTGCGCGAGCGGCGGCCGGCGGATCGACCTCGAGACGATCCAGCGGTTCCGGATCCACCAGAAGAGCGACCACTGGTTCGACAACCTGACGGACCAGGCGTCGCTGTATGCGCTCAGCCGGTACGTGCCGAACGGCCTCGTGTCGGTCCCCCTGAACCGGCTCGACGATTACTCGTTCCACTCGGCCCTGGCATCGTCGCTCATTACGGGCTGGATCGCCGACGACCCGGAGTTCGACACGGCCCGCGCGAAGGCGATCGCGGACACGTATCGGCGCGTGCGGCACCTGCTCAGCGGCGACTGGTACGGACTGACCGGCTACAGCCGCGACGAGACGAAGTGGCTCGCCTCGCAGTACCATCGCGACGACCTGGGCGAAGGGATGGTGCTTGCGTTCCGGCGAGCCAAGTGCGGCGAGGCGACGCTGCGCGTGAGGCTCCGTGGGCTGGACGAGCGGGCCGCCTACCGCGTGGTGTCCGCGACGAGCGGGACGACGCGCCGGGCGTCCGGCCGGGAACTTATGGACGGGCTGGACATCACGCTCGGCCAGGCGCCGTCGTCGGACCTGATTACCTACCGTGCCGAGCGCTGAGCGGCCCCGGAGGCATGCCGAAAGGCTGTGGTCCAGGGGGGACGCGGTTTGAGGGACAAAGCGGGGGGGGTGTGCACACGCCGCCCGCCAGGAAAGCTCTCCAACGGCATCGAAGCCACATGCTCCCTGTGGCCCAAGGGATCTTGGGTCCCCTGTGCTTCTCTCGGGGGCCAGTTCGCTCGGTTGCTCAACCGAAATTCGCAGGCCTTGTTGCAGAACCGATTGTCTCAGGCACCCTTGACCGGTAATGCCTCGGAGTGTAGGTTTGCTCGATAGGGGAATGGTTTTTCGAGAGGTCTTCAATGAGGCGACGGCCTTCAGGTGCTGTTTGCAGCCGCGAAATCGCTTTTGTTCACGGCCGGGAGTCTTGAACGAACTCGGGGCGCTGTACGCCACTCCGGTTGTCGTCGAAAGTGTCGGGTCACATATGCATCTTCGTTCTGGTTGGGTCGTAAGCCATTGTGAATACTGAGGTTCCGGGCCCATAGCTCAGCGGTAGAGCAGGGGACTCATAATCCCTTGGTCGCTGGTTCGAACCCAGCTGGGCCCACCAGTTAACCTGCGGCGGAAACGAGGGTTACGACTCCCGCCGTCTCTTCCTCGCCATGCGGCCCGTGATACGTATCTGACGGTCTGACTGGGCCCCCGCTACTTCTTGGCCACCGTCACCGCTGTCGAGGACCGGCGTGTGCGGGGCCTCATCAACCGGTATCTGCAAGCCGGGATGATGGAGGGTTGTCTGGTCAGCCCGCGGACGGAAGGCACGCCGCAAGGCGGGCCGCTGTCGCCCTTGCTCTCGAACATCCTTCTGGATGACCTGGACAAGGAACTGGAGCGTCGGGGCCATCGGTTCGTCCGCTATGCCGACGACTGCAACGTGTATGTGCGGTCGAAGGCGGCGGGGGACCGGGTGATGGCCAGCTTGGAGCGGTACCTTCGGGAGCGTCTCCGCCTGACGGTCAACCACGCCAAGAGCGCCGTGGCGCGGCCGTGGGAACGTAAGTTCCTGGGCTACAGTCACATGAACCAGGCCGTACCAGGCCGCTGGTTGAGCCACCAGGGTCTCGTGAGCCTTGTCCACGAGCATCGGCGTCTCAAGTGCTCGGCCTGAACCGCCGTATACGGAACCGTACGTATGGTGGTGTGGGAGGCGGGGGCAAGTAATTGCCCCTGCCTACCCGATCCTGCTAATGTATTGATGAACTGGCCTTTCGCAGGTTTTGAGTGTACCGGAGGGTTGAGGTGGAATGCAAGTTGATGAATGAGAAGCGGCCCGGCATGCCGATGAGATCGTTGCAAGGCGACTCTTATCGGAGGCCGGGCCGTGAAACGCTACCACCTC
>JAPLML010000464.1 GCA_026387055.1 Planctomycetota bacterium
GCGCCGGAACTTGCCGGTCGCCAGGTCCATCAGGTAGAGGTCGCTCGACGCCTGGTAGACAGGGAAATTGCCGTAGTCACACATGCAGAAGAGTAGCCACCGCCCGTCCGGGCTCGGCCGCGGCTCCAGAAGGCTCGCGCCCGCGTCCCGGGCGGCCAGGACCGTCTCCGGCTCGCCCCACGCGCCCGCCCCGGCGTCGTAGCGGAGGCGCATCAGGTCGTACCGGACCTCGCGGAACCGCTCCTGGGGCAGTTTCGGCGCGGCGCAGAAATAGAGATACTTCCCGTCGGCCGACCACGCGGGCCACGTCTCGTTGCGGTCCGGCTGAGACAGGCCCGGCGCCGTGGTCACGGTGTTCGACTCCACGAGGTACACGCCGAGCCGGGAGTCGGCGTCGAAGACGTCGCGCGTCTCGCCGACCGTGTGGAAGAAGAGGCTGAGCTTGTTGACCGAGAACGCCAGCAGCCGGCCGCTCGGATGCCACGACGAGTAGGCGGCCGGGCCCGGGTTGAAGGCCGTCCGGGTGTCGACCTTCGCCACCTTGCCGCCCTGGGCCAGGAGCATCGCCGGGCCGTGCGGGCCGCGCGTGTGCAGGACCATGTGCGACGGGTCGCCCTGGCGGAACGTGTGGCAGTTGACGCACCCGCAGTCGAACCGCGTGTTCCGCAGGACCTCGCGCTCCTCGAACCCCTCGAGGCGCCGCTGATAGATGCCGACATTAACATAAGTATTGTAAAGCGGCTTCATGAGCCGGTACACGAGGTACCGGTCGATGGGTGAGTCGGCCACGGTGTTGGTGACCGTGCGGAACCGCTGCCAGCGGCCGTCGGCGGCCCGGGCGTAGACGTCCAGGTGCACCAGCCCCCGGTTGGCGGCGAGGAAGGTGCGCCACGCGCGGGGCGGAAAGACGATGGCGGGCGTCCGGCGGCGGACCTCCAGCGGCTCACCGGCCGTTCCCTGGAGGCGGACGAAGTATTCCTCCCCCGGCTCGTCCACGACGAAGTTCATCGGCGCGATGTTCGGCGGGAGCGTCACGCCGGCGTAGTCGGGCCGGAGGCGCGGCTCGCGGTCCTGGGGGACCGGCGCGTCGAGGCCCGCCGGCGGCCCCGTCAAGGCGCACCCGTGCCAGGCCAGGGCCGCCAGCGCCGCGAGCGCCACGAGGAGATACCTGCTTAGCGTTACCGTGCCGCGGGTTGTCGGCAACCCGTGCTTCAGGGTCTGGCGCAGATTCCAGAAGCACGGCTTGCGAGCAAGCCGTGGCACCCTCGCGGGCGCGCCAAACCGGAAGGCCGTGAGACAGGCGAGGCGCCGCCTCATTTCACCGCCTCCTTAGCCGCCGGCGGGGGGGCCTGCCGGCCGAACGGCGTGCATCCAAAGGTGTAGTAGAACCAATACGTATGGCCGTAGTCGTCGGCGAGCGCATGCCACGCGCCCGCGGGGTCCTTGGCGTGCGGCTGGAGGCGGGCCGCGAACCGCGGGTAGCCGTCCCGGATTTCCGGCGCGAGGCGGAAACCGTGCAGCGTAATCGGCTGGTCCCGCCGGCCCCACGCGAACTGGACGACCGCCTCCTGAACATGCCGCGGCAGCTCCGTCATCCCGGCCTGCCGCAGCCGCGCCAGGTTCTCGACCACGCGGTCCGACCGTCCCGCCACCAGGTACTGGGCCATCAGGTACTCCAGCGCCATCCGGTTCTGCGGATTTGTGCGCAGCAGGTCCACGAGCGCCGCCTCCGTGCTCGAGTTGCCCACCATGTCGGTTGAGGACATCAGGCCGCGGACCCGCCGCACCTGATCGTCGCCGGCGAGTTGCGGGTCGGTCTGGAGGGCCAGCCGGCACTGCCGGGCCCAGTCGGCGTGCCAGAGCGTTTTCTCCAGGAGGCCCAGCGCCGGCCGGGCCGCCTCGGGCTGTCCCTTGAGGACGTGGATCAGGACGAGACGCCGGAGGATTTCGGGCCGCTCGCCCAGCGTCTCGAGCGCTTCGTAGGCGGCGTGCTCGGCCTCGCCGACGCGGCCGATCTCCAGCATGAGCTCCGCGCCCCGCGCGTAGGCGGCGAACCGGCTGAATTCCGCCAGCGGCGCCGGCGGCGCGGCCTCCTCCCGCGACAGCGGATACGAGAAGAGGTCGGCGAGCAGTCGGCCGGAATGGAAGAGCGCCCGCACCACGTGCGGGTGAGGGGCCGTCCCGGGTCCCCGCGAGGCCCGCGCCTCGGCCAGCACGTCGGGCCAGCGGCCCTCCTGCGTGCACCAGTCGATGCGCAGGTACGACTGCTCCGCGGGATCGAGCGACCCGAGGGCCAGCGCGACCCCCGCCGCGAGGAAGGCCAGGGCCTCGACGGCCCCGGCGGTCCGCCGCAGCCGCGACCGCTTCGGCGGCGCGGGCGCGCGGGGCGGGCGAAGGGCCGCCCAGGCCGCCGCCAGAACCGGGATCGCGTAAAGGCCGATGGCGGCGGCCAGGGCCACGCCATCGCGCGGGAACATGAAGCCCAGCCCGCGCGTGTACGCCTCCCGCAGCGGCATGTCGAACAGCCACGCCGCCGCATAGGCCACCGCCGCCGCCCAGGCGAGATAGGCAAGGGCGAGGCCGACGCGCGCCGACACGCTGTGCGCTAACACGCCGGGCGCTGACACGCCGGGCGCGGCGGGCCTGCCGACCCGCCGGGCATCGTCGGCCGCCAACTCGCCGACCGCCGCCACGAGCGCGAGAACCATCGTCGCTCCCGCCGCCACGTAATACGCCAGCGCCGCCAGCGCCATGAAAAGCGCCACGCGTGCCGCCGTCCAGCGCGGCGCGAACCACACATACGCAGTGGTGATACTGAGCACCACCCCCAGGCCCACCCACGTCGCCAGGGGATGGTCGTACCGGTTCGCGAGGACCGCCAGCAGCGCCACGGGGACCAGGGCGGGCCATGTCCACCGGGCGCCGAAGCGTCCGAGCATCGCCCGCCCCGCCAGCGCGATCGCCATCGCGAGCGCCGCCATCACCGCCGCCCCCGGCCACCCCAGCCAGTGGAACTGGGCGAGCAGCGCCGCCGCGTACTCCACCAGTCCGCCCGGCCGGCCGAGATGCTCGCCCAGGAAGCCCCAACCCGTGAAGAAGAGGGGGCCCTGCCGATGGTAAATGAGCCGTGGATCGACGTTCAGCCAGACGTGGGCAAAAAGGAATCCCGCGGAAATCGCGGCCATGGCCGCGAACAGAGCACGCCCGCCCGGCGCTTCCTTCGACGTGGCCATCAGGGCGGTCCTGCACGACGTGACTACCGCACGTGGGCACTATACCATATTCTTCGGCCGATGCGAGGCTTTTTCCGGCACGCCGTGCCCGCGGTCCGCCGCCACCTGTGTCGATGGGCGCGAGCCACCCACGCGCGTCCGTTCTTGACGGTATCCATCGAGAACTCTGTTGACATCATGGAAATCAGGTGTATGTTATAGGAGCGATGATATCAGCCCCGCTTGGGGGGTAGGCCTGAGGTCCAGTTGACCGGAAGAGGAACCCGGGGAGACTGGCTCCAAGCGGGCGGTTTCCTCGTTCTCCCGCCGCCGCGGCCGGCCGCGGCGCGGCAAGGTCGGGGCACACAGTGGGATGGCATGCTGGGGGGAAAGACCATGGTGCACCACCACGTCGTGACGAGGAGCCTGCTGCTTGCCGTTCTCCTGGCGCTCGCCGCCATTCCGGCCGCCCGCCCCGCGCTGGCCACCGACAGTTCCTGGAAGATCGACGCCAGCGGCAACTGGAGCGACGCCGCCAAGTGGACCGCCGGCATCCCCAACGCCATCGGCGACATCGCCCGCCTGACCTACGACATCACCGCCGCCCGCACCGTGACCATTGACGCCAGCATCCGCACCATCGGATCCCTCTACCTCTCGGACGACAACTACGGCTGGACCCTGGCCGGCATCGGCCTGAACCTGGACGTAAGCAGCGGCTCGGCCCTCATCCAATCCGACGGCGGCACGGGGTTCACGCACATGATTAGCACCCCGGTGTCCCTGTATGATGGGACAACGGTGGCTGTGAACAGCGGAACGCTCCAAGTCTCAGGAGCCATCTCGAGCGCCGTCGCCGGCAAGGGCATCACGAAGTCCGGGGCCGGCACCTTGATCTTGGGCGCCGCCAACACCTACACGGGCACCACAACCATCAGCGGCGGCGCCCTGCAGGCCCTTGACGGGTCGAACCTGCCCAGCGCCAGTTTCCTGTCGTTTGGCGGAGGCGTGCTCGAATCGAGCGGCACGTTCACGCGCCCGCTGGGAACGAGCGGCAATGCTGTCGCATGGACCACCAACGGCGGCGGTTTCTCCGCCCAAGGGGGGAAGTTGACTGTTGCCATTGGCGGCATGGCCAACCCGACGTCCTTGACCTGGACCCGCGGGGGATTCGTCCCAGCCCAATCGACCCTCATTTTCGGTTCATCGACAGCAGACAGCGAAGTCGACTTCACCAACAACACAAACTTTACTGATGAAGCTACTGGCGTTTATAAGATCGTCGTGAACGACAATCCCGCCTCGACAGGCGACTTTGCGACCTTGTCGGGCGTGCTGTCCGGGCGAGGGTTCAGAAAGCTCGGCGCGGGTACGCTCGTGCTAAGGGGAGCCAATACCTATACCAGCGGCGCATCCGTTTACGGCGGGACATTGCGGCTAGGATCGAACCAGGCCATCCCCAGCGGGAGCAGCTTAAATATTCTCTATGGCAGCACAGTCGACATGGCCGGTTACACCATGTCGCCCCAGTCCGTGACGCTGGACGACGGCACGTTGATGGGCGCCGGCTCCGTCATGACCGCCGGGGTTCTGCATCTCAGGAAAGGCCAATGCCTTGTGCCACTGGCTGGCACCGCGAGTGTTGACAAAGCGACGGTCGACACAGCCATCCTGACTTGTGTCAATACCTACACCGGGTCGACCGGCATCAATGCAGGCACGTTGAGGGCCAACGACGGGGTCGGACTCTCCCCGAACAGTACCGTGTATTTCCAGGGCGGCGTCTTGGAAATCACGGGCGGGGGCACGTTCACCCGATCCATCGGAAAGGGACCAGGACAGGTTTGGTGGTGGCCCACTAGCGGCAACGGCGGCTTTGCGGCCCTGGGAGGAAAGGTCACCGTTGCCATCGGCGGCACCGCTAACCCGACGAACTTGGTGCACGGAATGGGGGTTGGCTTTGAGGACCTCCGCTTCGGCTCCGCGACGGCCGACAGCGAAGTGGAGTTCCGCAACAACATCGATCTGGGCAATGCGTTCCTGAATGTCTGGGTCATCGACAATCCTGATTCGACAGGTGATTTGGCCACTTTGTCGGGGAACCTCACTAACGGGACAGTGGAGAAGCTGGGCACGGGGATGCTTGTGCTCTCAGGCACAAACACACTCAGCCTCGCATGGGTGCAGTCCGGCACGCTGCGTCTTGGGTCTGGCCATGCCCTAGCAAGCGCCACAACTGTCTATGTCGATTGGGATGGCACGCTCGACGTGGGAACGTACCAGAACGCGGTTGGCCCCTTGACCCTCAGGGGCGGCTCAATTGTTGGGAGCGGCGGTGTCCTTTGGACCGCCTCCGTCTCGGCCGAAGAGGGAACTATCTCCGCTTCGCTCGGCGGAACGGGCGGCCTGACCAAGTCGGACGCACTAAACACCGTGCTTCTGGCCGGCGCCAACACCTACTCAGGCGTCACAACGGTGAAGAGCGGCACGCTGCGGATCGGCTCGGATAGGGCCATACCCAGCGGGGGCACCATCATCGTGACGTATGATGATATCACAGGCGGCCCGACCGGTACCTTGGACATTGGCACCTACAACGTCACGGCCGGCACCGTCACGCTGGCTGACGGGACGATCACCGGCACAACGGGCATCCTGACCGGGTTGGGTTACGACGTGCGGAAGGGCACCATCACCGCCAAGTTGGGCGGCACCGCAGGATTGACCAAGACGACGACGGATGCCGTTACCCTATCAGGCGCCAACGCGTTCACCGGGCCGACGACCGTTTCCGGCGGGACGCTGCGCCTGGGGGCGAGCAATGCGCTCCCCGGCAGTAGCAACGTAACCGTGCAGGGCGGCAGCACGCTGGACATCGGCACCTCTAACACCAATGCGGGGACCGTCACGCTGGCTGACGGGACGATCGTCGGCACAACGGGTGTCCTGACCGGCTTGGGGTACGACGTGCGGAAGGGCACCATCACCGCCAAGTTGGGCGGCACCGCCGGATTGACCAAGACGACGACGGATGTCATTATCCTGTCAGGCGCCAACGCGTTCACCGGGCCGACGACCGTTTCCGGCGGGACCTTGCGGGTGGGGGCGAGCAATGCGCTCCCCGGCAGCAGTAACGTAACCGTGCCGGGCGGCAGCACGCTGGACATCGGCACCTTTAACACCAATGCGGGGGCCGTCACGCTGGCTGACGGGACGATCGTCGGCACAACGGGTGTCCTGACCGGCTTGGGCTACGAGGTGCGCAAAGGCACCGTGAGCGCCAAGTTGGGAGGAGCCGGTGCCCTTACGAAAACTACGCCCGACACTGTCACCTTGACAGCCCGCAACACCTTTACCGGGGCAACGACCGTGGCGGCGGGGACGCTCAAACTGGCGGCGGGGGCGACGCTGGCGAGCACGACGTTCGACGTGGCGGCCTCCGCCACGCTGGACGTCACGGACCTTGGTGGCTACGTGCTGGGCGCTGGCAAGTCGCTCAAGGGCGGCGGGACGATCCTCGGCGATCTCGTGATCGGCGGCACGCTCAGCCCCGGCGAAAGCCCGGGCATCCTGTCAGTGGAGGACATCACCTTCGTCAACAGCAGCACCTTCCTGATCGAACTGGGCGGCACGGTTCGCGGCGGCGGATACGATGCCCTGGTATCCAGTGGGGACGTGGTGCTTCAGGATGGCAGCACGCTGTCCGTTTCGCTGATAAGCAGCTTCGTACCCGAAATGGGCGACGAGTTTGACATCCTCGACTTCGCCAGCCTGAGCGGCCACTTCACCACGGTCAGCCTGCCGGCGCTTCCGGGCGGCCTGGCTTGGAGCACGGAGGACCTTTATCTGAACGGCACGATAGGCGTCACCCCCGAGCCTGCGACGCTGGGGTTGCTGGCCCTGGGGGGACTGGCGCTACTGGGCCGCAGGCGGAAGTGACTTGCCGAAGGCCGAACCCCAGCGCCTGCCGCTGTTCCTGCCACTCCATCGGCATGCGCGCGGGGGGGAGGATGGTGGGTGCGCTGCACCCGTATGTGTTTAGCGAGTGTGCCATTGTCCCGATAGGTCGCCGCGGCGACTGGCACGGCCGGTTCGCCACGGCGAATCTCACCTTCGGCGGACTTGTCCGGCCGTGGCAGAGCGCCGGCCACATTCCCCACGGCCGGACAAGCCGGCCGTGCCACACCTGCCGGGTACGCTAAACACGTCCGCGCACGCACCAGGGCGCTACATGTCTTTCGGTGTTTCGCGCTTGACGTCCCAGCGTTGGCGGAGGCGGACGGAGTCGATGCCGAGCCTGGCGCCCTTGGATTCGCCGCGCGAGCCGGTGCACTCCAGCCGGATCTTGTGCGGCCCGGCGGCCAAGCGGCGCTGGCCGAGGTTCAGCTCGCGAACCTGGACCGAGGCGTTGTAGAAATCGGCGGCCCCGCGCACCTCCTGGCCGTCCAGGAGGAGGCGGTAGATGCCGAAATCGTACGAGTAGGTCATCCGGAGCGTGAGCTGCCGCAGCTCCTCCTTCTCGACGGGGAAGGTGAACTCCAGCCACGCGCCGGCCCCGCGGGTGTTGTTGACGAAGAGTTGCCCGTCGCCGGTCCAGTCGTAGCCCTTCTGGAGCGAGAGCGCCGCGCCCTCGCTGGCGGCGGTCTTCAGGAGGTCCTTCCCCTCGATGATGATATCGAGGTTGGGCAGGCGGCGCTCGGCGGCGGGGGGGAGCTTGGCGAACCGCTTGGGCTGGCCGACCTGGTACCAGAACGCAACGCTGGCGAAGTCGTCGTTGCGTTCGACGAAACCCTCGTGGACGCCCTCTTTCAGTTCGTCCTTGGAGATCCAGCCCGAGTCTTCGATCTCCACGCGCAGGGACTTCGTGAAGCGGACCGGATCGGGCAGATGCCAGCGGTAGACGGTCGTGCGCCAGCCGACGGTGTCCCACTCGCCTTCGAGGATGGGCACGCCGAAGTAGGGGTAGGTGCCGGTGCCCATGCCCCAGGCGTTGCCGACGTAGTCCTCGGTGCCGGTGCCCTGGAGGCTGGGGGTCTTCTCGCCGTCGATGTAGAACTTGTCGTCGCCCTCGCCGAACCACATGGGGCTGCGGGCGC
>JAPLML010000361.1 GCA_026387055.1 Planctomycetota bacterium
CTGGGCGCTCGTGGCCGGGCGCGCGCCCGACGAGGAAACGCGCCGGGCGGTCCTCGCTCGCCTCGAAACCTGGCGATCGGCCGGCGGCGGCTACAACCCGGAAGCCGGCGGTCGCGCAGGCACGGCCTACGCCGGATTCCTCGCCCTCGGCGCCTACGAGGACTTCGAGGCCCGCCTGCCCGACATGGGGGGTCTGGTGCGCTCGCTCGCGAGCCTGCGGTCCTCCGACGGCGGTTACGCCAACACCCCCGAGGCGGCGCGGGGCTCGACTTCGGCCGCAGCCGCCGCCCTCGTTACGTTGAAGGAACTCGGCCAACCCGTCAACCGCCGCGCCGCCGACTGGCTCCTGGCGCAGCACTGTCCCGAGGGGGGCTTCCGCGCCATGCCGGCCGCGCCCATCCCCGACCTCCTTTCAACGGCCACCGCCTTGCACGCGCTCGCCCAGGCGGGCGTCTCATTCGGTGAGATCAGGCGGCCGTGCCGGGAGTTCGTCGAGGGCCTCTGGGGCGAGGCCGGCGGCTTCGGCGGTCACTGGGCCGACGAGGCGGCCGACTGCGAGTACACGTTCTACGGGCTCCTGGCCCTCGGGCACCTGGCTGAGTAGGCCGGCTTCGTCGCGCTCAAAGGCCCACGCGCCCAGTGCCATCATGAGGTTCGCATGGATCGGCCCCATCTCGACAACGCGCTTCGGGCGGCGCGGGAGCGGCTGCTGGCACTTCGCTCCCCGGCCGGGCACTGGGAGGGCGAACTCTCTTCGAGCCCCCTCTCGACCGCCATCGCCTCGTGGGCGCTGGCCGTGGTTGATCGGGAGCGGAAGTCCGCCGAGTTCGCCGGCCTCGTCCGCGGCGGTCTCGACTGGCTCGCGGACAACCAGAACGAGGACGGCGGCTGGGGCGACACGGTCCTTTCAAGATCGAACATCAGCACGACGCTGCTGGCGTGGTCGGCGATGGCGGCCTCCGACGGCCGGCCCGAGCACGCCCGGGCCGTCGAGCGGGCCGAGGCGTGGCTGCGGCGCCGCGTCGGCGGCATCGAGGCCGAGCGTCTCGCCCGCGCGGTCGACGAGCGCTACGGCCAGGACCGGACCTTCTCCGCGCCGATCCTCACGACGTGCGCCCTGGCGGGGCGTCTCGGCCCGTCGCCGGAGGCGTGGCGGCACGTGATGCCCCTGCCCTTCGAGCTGGCGGCCTTTCCGCACCGATGGTGGCGATGGCTGCGGCTGCCGGTCGTAAGCTACGCCCTGCCCGCCCTGATCGCCATCGGCCAGGTGCGCTTTCACTTCCGCCCGCCGCGGAATCCCGTCGCCCGCGCCTGGCGCCGCCTGGCCCGCGGACGCACGCTTGAGATATTGACATCCATTCAACCCAAGAGCGGCGGGTTCCTGGAGGCCGCGCCCCTGACGAGCTTCGTGGTGATGAGCCTGGCCGCCGCAGGGCACGCCCGCCACGAGGTCGTCCGCCGCGGGGCCGCGTTCCTCGCGGCCACGGTCCGCCCGGACGGAAGCTGGCCCATCGACACGAACCTGGCCACGTGGGTGACCACGCTGGCGGTCAATGCCCTGGCGTCCGGGCCGGACGCCGCCGAGCGGCTCCCCGCCGGCGATCGGCGGAAGATCCTCGACTGGCTCCTCGCCCAGCAGTACCGCGAGGAACACCCGTACACCCATGCCGCGCCCGGCGGCTGGGCGTGGACCGACCTCTCGGGCGGCGTGCCCGACGCCGACGACACGGCTGGGGCGCTTCTCGCCCTGCGGCGCCTGGGCGCGGGCGACCCGCAGGTCCGCGAGGCGGCGGCGCGGGGCGCCACGTGGCTTCTCGATCTCCAGAACCGCGACGGCGGGGTGCCCACGTTCTGCCGCGGGTGGGGCCTGCTGCCGTTCGACCGCAGCGGCCCGGACCTGACCGCCCATGCCGTGACCGCGTGGACCGCGTGGCTGCCGGACCTGCCGCCGAACGTGCGGGCGCGGGCTGAGAAGGCTATCAGGCGGGCGCTCGCGCACCTCGCGCGCACGCAGCGGCCGGAGGGCGAGTGGACGCCCCTGTGGTTCGGCAACCAGTTCGCGCCGACCGAGGAGAACCCGACGTACGGAACGTCGCGCGTCCTGGCGGCGCTGGCGCCGCTGGCAGCAAGACGCGGCAGGCCGCAGGTCGTGCGCGGCGGGTCGCAGGTCGTGCGCGGCGGGTCTCCCGACCCGCCGCGAGACAGTGCCGCATGCGGGAACACTCCCCGCTCTCCGCGCGACAATACGCACACACGCGGCGGCTCAGGAGAGCCGCCGCGCACAATGGTTGAGCGCGGCGTCCGCTGGCTCCTGGCAGCCCAGAACTGGGATGGCGGCTGGGGCGGCGCCCCGGCGGCCCCCTCCTCCATCGAGGAAACGGCCCTGGCCGTCGACGCCCTCGCCCGCTGCCTGCCGTACGGTCCCGACCTGGCGGCGATTCGCCGCGCCGTTGGCCGCGGCGCCGGCTGGCTCATGGCCCGCACCGAGGAGGGCACGCGCTTCGACCCCGCCCCCATCGGCTTCTACTTCGCCAAGCTCTGGTACTTCGAACGCCTCTATCCCATCATCTTTACCGTGGCGGCGCTGGAACGGGCGCGGTCGCTGGACTATACTGGCTAGGAGACCTCACCGAGGACGCAAGCATGGTCCGTGCGCTAAGTAGCGGGCAGTCGGGTGGCATGGCCACGCGCCGTTGCGTGGCCATGTTCGCATCTGCGCGGTCGGGCACGTGGCCGTTTCTGGCAAGGCGCTATGGCTTCTCTTGCCGCGTGCCACGGCCGGCTTGTCCGGCCGTGTTCCTGGGATGGCGGCACGGCCGGACAAGCCGGCCGTGGCACACGGGAATCGGGTGGAGCCTCCTTGTCGCCACCGCGTGCGCCCTGACGGCGCTGGCGGCCATCGGCTGCCAAAGCGGCGAGCCGGAGGATGACGCGGGGCAGGCCGAAGCCAGCGCCCCCGACTGGCCGATGTTCCACGGAGGCCAGCCCCTTGTGGGCGTCGCGCAAGGCCGCCTGCCCAGCGCCCTCACGCTCCTCTGGAAGTTCAAGGCCGAGGACGCCGTCAAGTCCTCGGCGGCCATCCAGGGCGGCCGCGTCTTCGTGGGCTCCGATGACGGCCATCTCTACGCCCTCGACCTGACCGACGGTCACAAGCTCTGGGCCTACAAGACCGGCGATACCGTCGAGGCGTCGCCGCTCGCGCTCGACGGCACCGTGTACGTGGGATCCTCGGACTCCTTCCTCTACGCCCTCGACGCCGCCACGGGCGCCCTCAAGTGGAAGTACGAGACGGGCTCGAAGATCATCGGCGGGGCCAACTGGGCGCCGTCGCCCGACGGCCGGAAAAAGCGCATCATCGTCGGCAGTTACGACATGCTGCTGCACGGCGTCGACGCCGAAACGGGCGAGAAGGTCTGGACCTGCGAGACAGGCTACTACATCAACGGCTCGCCCGCCGTGATCGGCGGCAAGATCATCTTCGGCAGTTGCGATGCGAAGCTCCACGTCGTCGACGCCGCCGACGGCAAGGAGACCGCCGCCCTCGACGCCGGGGCGTACGTCGCCGGCTCGGTGGCCGTGGCCGACGGCCGCGCGTACGTCGGGAACATGGACTGGAAGCTCCAGGCGATCGACCTCGCGACCGGCAAACCCCTGTGGGAATACGCCGTCGAGGTCGAGGACTTCGAGGGCGACCCGGGGTTCTACTCGTCGCCCGCCGTCGGCCCGCGCCAGGTCGTCATCGGCTGCCGCGACAAGCTGCTGCACGCCGTCGACCGCGCGAGCGGCAAGCGGCTATGGACGTTCGCGGCCCGCCGCCGCATCGACAGTTCGCCCGTGATCGTGGGCGACAAGGTCGTGGTCGGCTCGTCCGACGGGCGCGTGTACCTGCTGCGCCTGGCCGACGGCAAGAAGCTCTGGTCGTTCGAGATCGGCCGCGAGGTCGAGGCCTCGCCCGCCGTTGCGTCGGGCAGGGTGGTCATCGGGGCGCTGGATGGATATGTATACGCCTTCGGGACGAAACCATAGCGCGCGGCACGGCAGGAATGTGCGCGGCGGGTCTCCTGACCCGCCGCGTTCCAGCACTGCCGCCGCGGGGAATGCAGTGTTGCGCGGTGGGTCTGGAGCCCCACCGCGCACGCCATCGCTGGAACGCGTATCATGAGGATCATCCAGATCACGCCCGGGGCGGGAACGAACTTCTACTGCGAGAACTGCCTGCGCGACAACGCCCTCGTGCTCGAGCTCCGCCGCCAGGGCCACGACGCCCTCATGGTGCCGCTGTATCTGCCCCTGGTGACCGAAGGGCCCGACGCCACCGCGGGCGTGCCCATCTTCTTCGGCGGCATCAACGTGTACCTTCAGCAGAAGCTCGCGCTGTTTCGCCGCACGCCGCGCTGGCTCGACCGCCTGCTGGACGCGCGCGGCCTCCTGAAGTGGGCGTCGGGCCGGGCGGAGATGACCAAGGCCAGGGACCTCGGCGAGGCCACGCTCTCGATGCTCCGCGGCGAAGACGGGCGCCAGGTCAAGGAACTGGAGCGCCTCGTCGCGTGGCTCGCCGTTCAGGACCGGCCCGACGTGATCTGCCTCTCGAACGCCCTCCTGGCGGGCCTGGTGCGGCGCATGAAGGCGGCCCTGGGCGTGCCGGTGGTCTCGATGCTCCAGGACGAGGATGGCTTCCTCGACGCGCTGCCGGAACCGTACCGCG
>JAPLML010000532.1 GCA_026387055.1 Planctomycetota bacterium
GACGCCGCCGCGGAGCGCACGGCCCGCCTGTACCGTAAGATCGAGTGGCTGAACCTCCTCGGGAACGTCGCCCCGATGTTCGGCCTCTGGGGCACGATCTGGGGCATGATGGTGGCCTTCGCCGAGATCGCGGGCAAGGGCGGCAAGGCGAACCCGGCCGACCTCGCCGGCGGTATTATGATCGCACTGGTGTCCACGTTCTGCGGGCTGATCGTGGCGATCCCGGCCCTGGCGGCGTACGGCATCTTCCGGAGCCGCATCGAGCAGCTCTCGACCGAGGCGGCCCTGGTGGCCGAGGAACTGCTGGCCAACTTCAAGCCCGGCGCCGCGGCCTGAGACAGGTTTCTGACGGGGCACCCGCGCCGGCAACGGCGCTGCCTCGGACGAAAGGAGTCGGCCGTGCGAATCAAGAAACCCGGGGGCACCGGGGTCGTCAGCGTCAACATGACGCCGATGATCGACATGGTGTTCAACCTCCTCATCTTCTTCATCCTGACCTCCCAGTTCGCCAAGCTGGAGATTGAGGAGGTCGTCCTGCCGCCGTCGTTGACCGCTGTCAGCAAGGACTACACGCAGTTCCGCAACGTCGTCATCAACATCGTCAGCCCGGACAGCCCGCATATCGTCGTGTTCGGGCAGACGCTGACGCTGGACGAACTGACCGAGGTGCTGAAGGAACGCAAGGCCGATGTCAAGTCGACCGAAACGATGAACGTCATCCTCCGGGCCGATGCCGAGATCCCCTACGAGGAGGTCGCCCGCGCGATGCTGGCGACCGGCCGCGCCCAAATCCAGGGATGGTGGATCCAGACGGAGATCGTGGATCCGGACAAACTGGCCAAGGAAGGCCAAAAGTAGAGGAATAGCCTATGCGCGTCTTCCGTCCCAAGGAACCCCCGAAGATGCAGCCGCCCATGACCCCCATGATCGACTGCACCTTCAACCTGCTCATCTTCTTCATCCTGACGCCGTCGTTCTCGATGACCGAGGGCTACCTGACCACGAACCTCCCGACCACGTCGGGGCCCGTAGCGGGCAAGAAGCAGATCGACGTGCAGCGGATCAAGATCGAGCTGCTCGACGAGGGGCCGAAAGGCGAGCGGGTCTCTATCGTCCTGAACGACAACCAGAACCTCGGCGATAACTTCGACCTCCTGAGGGACGCCCTCAAGAAGCTCCGGGACCAGGGCCTGCCGGCGAACCATCCGGTCTTGCTCTCGCCGACGATGGCCTGCCGCCACAAGTACGTCGTCAAAGGCTTCGACCAGGCGGTGTATGCCGGGTTCTCGGAGATCCACTTTGCCGTGCCGTACCAGTAGCGGCGCGGCGAGGATGCCGACATCGTGCTGAACGACTATCAGTCGCTTCTCTTTCTCCGGGAACAGGCGGGTGTGATGGCAGCGGCATGTCGAATCCCGACATTGGCGGTCCTGGCGGTGCTCCTGGGCGGGGCGGCGGCCTACGGCGCCCTGGCCACGGAGGACGATATCTTCTATAAGGGCCTCGAGACCCGCAGCCTGGGCAGCCTCATGGAGGCCCACCTGAAGGCGAAGGCCGGCGCCCCGGCGACCACTACGCCGGGTGTTCCCACGGCGGTGGGCGGCAACGCCCTCGCCCTGGCCAACGTTGAGTACCAGAAGGCCCTCCAGGCCAGGATCATCGGCGACCGCGACGCCGCGTTCAGGAAGGCCAAGCAGTACTTCGAGCAGGCCATCGCTGAGGCCGCCCAGGCCACCAAGGCGATCCCCGTCGAAAAGACGATGGACCGCTACAACGCCCGCCTGACGGTGCTCAAGACCCGTAAGACCCTGGCCGACATGATCTTCGAGCAGTGGCTCAAGACGGACCTCGATTACCTTCAGATCACCGACCGCCGCGCCGGCGACCGCCAGAGGACCATCGACCTCCTCAAGGTGGCGGGCGATCAGTACAAGGCGTCTCTCGAAGACTGCCGCACCTGGATGTCCGAGCTCGACCGCATGGACATGAAGGAGCGCCTCAAGTACACCAACACCTTCGACCGCGAGATTCGGCGGACCCAGCGCGAAGCCCAGTACTCCAGCGACTGGATTACCTATTACTACGGGTGGGTCCTGCCCGTCGACTACGTCCCCGCCGACAAGGAGCGGTCGCGCAAGCAGTTGCTCGACGACGCCATCACGGCGTTCCAGGCGTACACGACCACCCGGACCCCCGACAGGGTCTCCGCCAAGTGGTACGCCCACATGGTCATCGGCATGGCGTACCGCGAGATGGGGAAATTCGACGAGGCCCTTCAGTCCCTGGCCATCGCCGATACGACCCGGATCACCAACCCGACTGAGGTTGAGCGGCTGAAGATTCGCGTCGCCTACGAGCGGGCCCTGACGATCCTCCGGCAGGGCAAGAAGGAGGAGGCCCGCAAGGTTATCGAGGAGGCCCGCAAGACGTTCAAGGAGAAGCTCGACAACGACATCTTCGGAATCGCCATGAACTTCGTCGAGGCCGAGAGTTACGTTCTTGAGGGGGCCGATAAGAACGACGCGGCGACCCGCAAGAAGGGCTTCGACATCCTCCGCCAGATGTACACCCGCCCGGCGCCGTTCCCCACCATCATCGAGCAGGTGACGAAGGTCCTGGGCGGGGGCGGCGGCGGCACCGGGACGGAAACCGGCACTACCCCCGAGGACCCCTTCGCCATCTGGATCGAGGCCCAGGCCAAGCTGGCCGAGGCCGAGCAGAAAGCCCAGACCGATCCCAAGGCCGCCGGCGACGCCTGCAAACGCGCCGCGGACCTCTTCAAGCTCTATGTCGAGAAGGCCGGCCCCAAGGACCCCAAGTATCCCGAGGCCATTTACTTCCAGGCGGAGTGCCTCCTCAAGCTAGCCCAGAAGGCCGAGGCGGCCGACGGCTTCCGGAAGGTGGCCGACGAGTTCCCGAAGTACCAGTACGCCTCCGCCGCCGCGCGGTACACCATCAGCATCCGCGGCGAGCTTTACGAGAAGGCCGGCACCGAGGAGAACCGCCAGGGCTACGAAGACGCCCTGAAGTGGTTCGTCGACAAGTGGCTGGCGAGCGATGCGGACCAGATCTACTATTACGGCCTGATCCTGAACCGCGGCAAGAAGTTCACCGAGGCCGCCGAGGCCTTCAGCAAGCTGGCGGACAAATCCCCGCTCTACCCGGAGTCGCGCTACTGGATCCCCGTGTGCCGCCTGGAGCACTTCCGCGAGAAGATCCTCGCCACGCGCGACAAGCAGCTCATCATCAGCACCGCGGTCACGGTCTCGCGCGACCTGCTGGCCTACGTTGACTACGCCTTCTCCATGAAAGGGAAGGGCCTCCCGACGGAGAAGGAAAACCAGTTGATCGAGTGGGCCGAGGCGGCCTGCATCAACGCCGCCGAAGTGTTCCTGTACCCCGAGGTGGAGCTCTTCGACCGCGCCCTGCCGATCCTCGCCGACACCGAAAAGAGGTTCCCGGCGCTCGATAACGTGGCGCGCGGCCGCGTCCTCAAGCTCCGCATCGAGGCGTACCAGAAGAGCGGCAAGCTCAAGGAAGCCAACGACACCCTCAACGACTTCCTCAAGATCGCCAAGCCCGACGAGGTCGGGCCGATTCTGGGCGGCCTCTTCAAGGCCATGACCGAGGACGTGCGGGCCCTCGTGGGGCGCAACACCAAGGAGGCGATGGAACTGGCCGCCAAGCAGGTCGACCGGGCCAAGACCCTCGGCGAGACCCTCCGCGGCTGGCTCGAAAAGAGCCCCCTCGCCGACAAGACCACCCAGGTCGAGAACAACCGCTACTCCTTGGCCGAGCTTTACCTGGCCGTCGGCCGCCATCAGGATGCCCTTCTGATCTACCAGGAGATCGGCGGCTCGCAGCCCGAGGTGGAGCAGAAGGACCCGAAGACCGGCAAAGGTTTGCCGCTCAAGGAAGACTGCATCTACGGCCAGGCCCGCGCTCACGAGGGCATCGGCGATATGGCCCCCGATGCCGCCCAGGGCAAGCCGCACTATGAGAAGGCCCTGGACCAGTGGCGCATCCTCAAGGACATCGCGGCGGCGGACAGGACCATCGACCACCAGGTCCTCTGGGAGCGCGAGTACCACCTCTTCTACTGTAAGTTCAAGCTCGGCGCCAAGCAGGAAGTCAACCAGGCCTTGAAGGAGTTGAAGATTCTGAGACACCCCGAGCCCCTCGGAGGCAAGGACCCCGCGCTCCAGAGCAAGTTCCTCCAACTCCTGGCCCAGTCCGCCGGCGGCTGAGCGCAGCACAACATGAACTCGGGTGGCACGGTCACAGCCTGCCCGCCGCGGCGGGCGCCTTTGCGTGGCCGTGCTTTCTCCGACAGGATGCACGGCCACCCGACGGCAGGTGGCCGTGCCACCCCGGACACGGAAGCCCCATCGCCGCCGCGCTCTTGTTGCTCCCGACCTGCCCGCCTATAATGGCCCGCTCCATGGACCCCACGCGCGTCCATATTACGACCTACGGCTGCCAGATGAACCGGCTCGACGCCGATCTGGTCGCCGAGGTCCTGCGCGCGTCGGGCGCCGAAGTGGTGGCGGCCCCGCCGCAGGCCAACGTCCTCCTGTTCCTCACCTGCTCCGTGCGCGGCCATGCGGAGGACCGCGTCTTCTCGAACATCGGCGCCCTCGGCGGCCGCAAGCGCCGCCGCCCCGGCCTGGTCATCGGCCTCCTGGGGTGCATGGCCCAGCAGTTCGGCGAGGAGATCCGCCGGCGCGCGCCGCTCGTCGACATCGTCTGTGCGCCCGGTCGCCTGGCCGAGCTACCGGACCTCATCGCCCGCGCCCGGGCCGGCGCCGAGGCGACGGCCCTGGACCCGCGCCGCCGCCAGGCCGGGGCCGAGGCCTTCGCGGCGCTCGACGAGGCGCTCGACGGCGTGGAGGTCCGCCGCCTCCTCGGCCGCCCGTCCGCACGCGAGGCGTACGTCACGGTCATGCGCGGCTGCGACAACTTCTGCACGTACTGCGTGGTGCCGAACGTCCGCGGGCCGGAGCGGAGCCGCCCGCCGCACTCCGTTCTCGAAGAGGTCCGCCGCCTGGTCGGGCAAGGGGCACGCCGGATTACGTTCCTGGGCCAGGCGGTCAACCAGTACGCCGCCGAGGAGGACGGACGGCGGTGGGACCTCGCGGACCTCGTGGCGGGGGCGGCCGAGACGCCGGACCTCGCGCGCCTGAGTTTCATCACCAGCCACCCCCGCGCGATGACGGAGCGCCTCGCCGCCGTCTTTCGCGACGTGCCCAAGGTGGTCCCCTACCTGCACATGCCCGCCCAGTCGGGGTCCGATGCGGTCCTGGCGCGGATGAACCGCGGTTACACGGCGGGCGAGTACGAGCAGCGCGTGGCGAGGGTCCGCACCCTCAGGCCGGGCATCGCCATCGAGTCGGACTTCATCGTGGGGTTCCCCGGCGAGACGGCCGAGGATTTCGAGGCGACGGTGGACCTCGCGCGCCGGGTGCGGTTCGCGGGCGCGTTTGTGTTCAAGTACTCGCCGCGCCCCGGCACCCCGGCCGCCGAGCGATATCGCGACGACGTGCCGGCTGCCGAGAAGCGCCGCCGCCACAGCCGCCTGCTCGCCCTCGTCAAGGAGATCGCCCGCGAGCAGCGATCGGTACCGAGCCATCTGTAGCGGGGAACCGAAGGCGACCGCGTTTTCACTTGCCAAAGGATTCACGTGTCACTACTCGCCCGTCTGCTCCTGATCTCCTTCATCGAAAGCTTCGTTACCACGCTCATCGAGCGGGGCCTGTACTTCTTCAGCCACGACCGCCTGGGCTTCACCGACGGCGAGAACCTGGGCCTGGCGCTCGGGTTCGGTACCGCCTACGCGGCGGGCGCCCTGGCGAGCCACGCCATTTCGCGATGGCTTTCGGAGAAGCGCCTGCTGGTCCTGATGCTCGTCGGCCAGTTCCTGGCCCACGCCGCGCTGTTTCTGTGGCCCCAGTCGATCGTGCTTGCCGTCGTCAACACCCTGATCGGATGCCTGAACGGACTGAAGTGGCCCGTCATCGAAAGCTACGTGAGCGCCGGCCGCACGCCCACCGCCCAGGCCTCCACGGTCGGACGCTTCAACCTGGCGTGGGCCA
>JAPLML010000160.1 GCA_026387055.1 Planctomycetota bacterium
GTGTCCCCACGGCTTGTCTGGTCGGCGGTCTGGCGCTGGCGGGCCGCAGCTGGCCGTCGTCGCGCGGGGGCGGGGGGGCTCCGCCGCTCCCGCGCTCCGGGGCGGCTCTCCTCCGTCGTCGCCCCGCCGCCCTGCCGCGGAGCCGTGGCGTCCCCCGGCCAAGCACCCCTGGTGTCAGCCCTTCCAGAAAAAGCGGACATTTCTACTTTGCGTTGACCCTGTGGCGCACCCCCTTGACCTTCTCGAGGCGGAAGTTTACGGTGCCAGTGAGAACACACAGCCCAAACGGGAGAGTGCCCATGGAACCCATTTCCCGGAACGGTAGGTCGCAGCTCACGCGGCGGGGCTTCATCAAGACGAGCGGTGCGGTCATGGCCGGTCTTGCGGCGGGCCGGTCGTTCGCCCAGGACAAAGTGGAGACGCTGGCGGTGAAGGGCGGGCCGAAGACGGTGACGTTTCCGTCGGCCCAAGTTTCGGCTCTCATGCGCTGGCCGCGCTACGGAGACGCCGAGAAGAAACGGCTGCACGAGTTGATAGATAGCAACCGGTTCTACGAGGAACTGCCGCTGTTTGAGAAGGAGTGGAAGGAGTACACTCAATCGCCGTTCGTGAAGGCGCACATGAACGGGTCGAGCGCATTGACGAGCATGTATTTCGCGCTCGATCTCGCGCCGGGTAGCGAGATCATGGTGCCGTCCTACACGTTCTTCTCCGCCTGCCTGGCCATGCGGTTCTTCGGTCTCGTGCCGGTCTTCATCGATATTGATCCGAAGACGGCCTGCTTCGACCTGGAGGATGCGAAGCGCAAGCTGACACCGCAAACGAAAGCGGTGGAGGCCATGCATTCCTGGGGCCTGCCGTGCGAGATGGACCTGATTGGCGATTGGGCCAAGGAGAAGGGCCTCCTCCTGCTCGAGGACGCAGCCCACGCGCACGGCGCTTCGATGCAAGGCAAGAAGATGGGCACGTGGGGCGCGATGGGCATCTACAGTTTCCAGACCTCCAAGGTGATGCCGGCGGTCGAGGGCGGCATGGGCATGTATCAGACGCGCCAGTACTACGAGCGCGCCGCGGCGTTCGGACACTACGAAGACCCTGCGAAATTCCCTGCCGACAGCCCGGTGCGCGCTTACGAGGACACCGGGTTTGGCCAGAAATATCGGATGCACCCGTTTGCGGCCGCCTTGGCCCGCCAGCAACTGAAGGGGCTCGACGAGACCAACGCGATCGTGCAGAAGAACGTGCGCGCGATGAACGATCGGCTGACGCAGTTGCCCGGCATCACCGAGCCTCGCTGCCGCTCCGACCAGAAGCGTGCCTATTACTACGCAAACATGTTGTTCATTGACTTCAAGAAACTCGGCTTCCAGCGCGCTGCGCTGCTGGCGGCCCTGAAAGCGGAGGGTGTCCGCGTCAGCATGTGGGACTACCCCGAACAGCACAAACTGAAGATCTATTCCGAGGCCAAGTGGTGGCATCACCTGCCGAGGATTCCGGAGTCCATGCCGGGCAATGCCTGCGTGAACGCCAACCACATCTTCCTGCCGTTGATCTACGGCGAAGCGCCTGCTCTTGTCGGGCAATATGTAAAGGCGTTTGAGAAGGTCTGGGCGCACCGCGCCGAATTGGCGAAGTCGTAGCGTCTTCGTGGGCGGCGGGCGAAGAGTCGTTGACACGGTCATCGTCTCGGGGATAAGGCCGTTTCGCCGGGAGCAGAGAAGGATGAGGATGTCGCAAGGGGAGACGGGGGATGCGTCTCGCGCCAAGCGCGTGGCTTGCCGTCTCCGGTTCGTGGGTGGATCGGGTAGCATGGGCCTCCTCGCCGCCGTCGTCGGGCTCCTGGCCGCGGGCTGCGTCTCCCATGGCCCGGCCAGGGAGGGTCTCCGCGTGGCCGTCTTCGAGTGCGATGCCACGCCCCCTCCCGGCCACCCGGCCTGCGGCGGGTGGATCGCGCCGCTCCAGCAGGTCGAGGCGCCGCTCCTCCTCAAGGGCATCGTCCTGGCGGACTCCCGGACGCGGTACGTCGTGGCCGCGCTCGACTGGTGCCGCCTCCACAACGGGGCCTACGATCTCTTGCGCCGCAAGATGGCAGGCGCGGCGGGCGTGCCTGAGACGCAGGTAGCGGTGCATTGCATCCACGCACACGACGCCCCGCTGGCGGACACCGAGGCCCAGCGTCTGCTCGACCGCGCGCCCTCGGCACCGCCGCACCTCGACCTCCGGTTCATGGACCAGATGGCGGACCGGGCCGCGGCCGCCGTGCGCGCGGCACTCCCCCGCCTGCGGCCCTTCACGCAGGTTGGGGTGGGCCAGGCGAAGGTGGAGAAGTTCGCCTCCACAAGGAGGGTCTTCATCGAGGGCAAGATCCACGTGCGCTCCAGCGCGGTGAAGGACCCGGCGATCCGCGACGCGCCGGAGGGGAAAATCGACCCGTGGCTCCGGACGGTGACGCTCTTCGAGGCCGACCGGCCGATCCTGCGGATGCACTACTACGCGAGCCACCTCCACAACAACTACGGGGACGGAAAGGCCGATCCGGACGTGGCGGGACTGGCGCGGGCGGCCATGGAGAAGCAGGAGGGCATTCCGCACCTGTACTTCGCCGGCTGCGGCGGCGACGTCACCGTGGGCAAGTACAACGTGGGCCCGGTGGAGGAGGTCCACCGGCAACTCGCGGAGCGCCTGGTGGCGGGTATGAGGGAGGCGATCGCCGCGACGGAAAGGGCGCCCGTCTCCGAGATCGGCTGGAAGACCGTGGAGGTGCGGCTCCCGCTCCGCGAGGACGGCGGGTTCGCCGAGGAGGCACTCCGCAGGCAACTCGGGGACGCCGCCGAGAGGCCCGAGCGGCGGCTCAAGGCGGCGCTGGCGCTGGCGTGGCGCGAGCGCGCGACGGCCCGGCCGGGGATCCACGGCAGCCGCCTCCGCCTTGGCCCCGCCACGATCCTCCACCTTCCGG
This sequence comes from Planctomycetota bacterium, assembly GCA_026387055.1. GTDB lineage: Bacteria > Planctomycetota > Phycisphaerae > FEN-1346 > FEN-1346 > JAPLML01. The sequence continues at coordinate 2,957 of JAPLML010000160.1, forward strand.
GAGAGTCCTTCGTGGAGTTCCAGCTTTACGCGCAGTCGACCCTCCCGGCCGGCTTCGTCGCCGTGGCGGCCAACGGCGAGGGCGGGCCCGGCTACATCTGCACCGACGCGGCCTTCTCCGAGGGCGGTTATGAGCCCACGATGTCGGTGGTGGGCCCGCCCACGGAGGCGCTCCTCAAGGAGGCGATCCGGGA
>JAPLML010000165.1 GCA_026387055.1 Planctomycetota bacterium
CGCGGCGCCTCATCTTGCCGCCCTCGCGGCCAAGCTTCGCCAGGCCCATCCCGCCTGGAACGCCTGCCAGGCCAAAGCCGCCCTCTACGCGCTCGCGGAGGATGCCTCCCACTGAGTCCGGCGGCCCGCCGCAGACGTCCGACGCCCCGCCTGGCACGCGGGGCCGAGAATGCGGGCGTAGTCCGGCCGCACGGCCGGGGGAACGGGCGCCGGCCCCGTCATATCGTCCAGCCCTTGCGGTTCTCGCGCTGGACGAGGGCGTTGGCCTCGGGGACGTTGGGGCATTTCATGTTCGGGCCGTCCCACTCCACCTTCTTGCCGACGCCGGCCTTCTGGGCCAGGTTGCCGAGGAGGACGATCTCGGTGAGCACGGCACCGACCTCGAAGCTCGAGGCCGTGGCCGGCTTGCCGCTGCGGCAGGCGGCCAGGAAGTCATCGAACGAGCCCTTTGTCCGCGGCAGCGACTTCGCGGGCGGCGGGAACGCCTTGTGCTTCTCCTCGGGGAGGATGCGCGCGCCCTCGCCGTAGGTGCCGCTGTGCATGATGCCCTTGTCGCCGATGTACAGCGTGCCGTTGCCGCCGAGCTTGCGGTCGTACTTCTTCTCGAGTTCCTCGACGATGGGCGGGCGGTTCTGGGCGCCCTTGGCCACGTTGTCTCTCTCGTCGCCTTTGGCGGGTCCCTTGACGCCCGGCCGCTTGCCGTCCCACCAGTAGAGCTTCACGGGCGGCAGGTCGCCGCGCGCGGGGAAGTCGTAGCGGATGCTGTCGCCGACGGGGTAGCGCTCGTCGGTGCCGCCGAGGACCTGCTCGGCCTCGATGGCCGTCGGCCACTGGAGCTTCAGCGCCCACACCGCGCCGTCCATCACGTGGCACGCCATGTTGCCGAGCGACCCGTTGCCGAAGTCGTACCAGCCGTGCCACTCGTGGGGATGCAGGTCCTTGTGCAAGTCACGGAACGGCGACGGCCCGATCAATTCGTCCCAGTGCAGGCCGGCGGGCACGGCCTCCCTGGGCGGCCGTGGCCCCACGCCGCCGTTGGCGCGGTCGGACCAGCAGTGGACCTCGGTGACGTTGCCGATGGCCCCGGCCCAGAGGTATTCGCACAGGCGCCGATACCCTTCGGCGGAATGCCCCTGGTTGCCCATCTGCGTGGGCACCTTCGCCTGGCGGGCCGCCTCGACCATGGCCCGCGCCTCCTGAATGGTGTGGGCCAGCGGCTTCTCGACGTAGGCCGCCTTGCCCAGCTTCATCGCGATCATCGCCGGCAGCGCGTGATGGTGGTTCGGCGTGGCGACGAACACCGCGTCAATGTCCTTCTGGCACTCGTCGAACATCTTGCGATAATCGTGGAACGTCTTGACGTCGCCGACCTTGAGGGACTTGAACTTGTCGGCGAGGAACTTCATGGACTTCGCCCACGCCTTCTCATCCACGTCCACGATGGCGACGAGGCGTTCTTTGGCTGCTTCGGGCAGGTGGCTGGTCATGCCCCGGCCGCCGCAGCCGATCACGGCGCAGCCGACCTTCGAGTTCGCCGGCTCCCCCGACCAGATGAGCGGTGCGCGGAACAGCCCCGCCCCCACGGCCGCGCCGGCCATGGCTGCGGTCCTCTTCAGCAGGCTGCGACGACT
>JAPLML010000273.1 GCA_026387055.1 Planctomycetota bacterium
CACGGGTTGACAAGCAACCCGTGGCACCCCTTCAATTGACGTCTGACAGAGCACTACTCGTGGGCGCAGGTCCTGTGGGGGATTGCGGCCGAAGGGATCGAGGATGACTTGCAGAAGGTTTGCCCGCGGTTGGCCGATGTCCCTGGGAATCCTGTGCCTCTGCCTCTGGAGCGTGGGCGCCCAGGCCGACGATTGGCCGCAGTTCCGCGGCCCAAATCGGGATGGCAAGTCAACCGAGAAGGGCCTGCTTGCCCAATGGCCTGAGGGCGGCCCCAACCTCCTCTGGAGTGTCCAAGGCATCGGCAAGGGCTTCACCCACGTCTCCGTGTCGGGGGGACTGGTCTATGTGACGGGGTTGGCGGGGAAGGAAGGAATCCTCCGCGCCTACACGCTCGACGGGAAGCTCAAGTGGGAGGCCAAGTACGGCCCCGAGTGGGACAAGGCCCAGCCAGGCGCCCGAAGCATTCCCACGGTTCACGATGGCCTGGTCTACGTCACCAGCGGCGTGGGGAACGTCGCGTGCTTCGATGCCGCCGGCGGCAAGCCTGTCTGGTCTGTCAAGGTATTCGAGCTGTACGAAGCCCCCCAGGTTCAATGGGGCTATGCCGAGAGCCTCCTCGTGGATGGGGAGAATGTCATTGTCACGCCCTGCGGCAAGAAGGCCACGATGGTGGCCTTGAATCGCAAGACGGGCCAGTCGGTCTGGGCCAGCCCGGCGCTGGGGCAGGGATCGAGTTTCTGTTCGCCGCTGCTGGTCCAGCATGGCAGGAATCGCATGATCGTGACGATGACGGAGAACGCGGTGGTTGCGTTCTCTCCGGAGCAGGGCAAGGTGCTTTGGCAGCATCCGTACGAAAATTACCGGCAGAACCACCCCGTCACGCCGATCTACCACGGAGGTCTGCTGTACGTTACCAGCGGCTATGGCAAGGGGGCCATCGGTTTGGCGATTGCCGACGATGGCGGCAGCGTCACGCAGCTTTGGGAGCAGCCCAGGCAGGACCCCGTCCACGGGCAGGCGGTAGAGGTGGACGGCTACGTCTATGCCGCCAGTCACCAGAAGGCCAACGGCAGGTGGTCATGCGTCGATCTCAAGACCGGCAAGCTGGCTTGGGAGGACCCGGGCGTCGGCAAGAGCGGCTCGGTCATCTTTGCCGACGGCAGGCTGTACTGCTACTCCGAGGACGGTGTCGTGGGCCTGGTCCGCCCCTCGCCCGAGAGATGCCAGGTCGTGAGCACATTCAAGGTGCCCCAAGGCGAAGGGCCGCACTGGGCCCATCCGGTCGTGGCCAATGGCAGGCTCTACCTCCGGCACGGCGAGGCGCTGATGTGCTACGACATCTCCGCCGGTTCAGGCGCCCCGTGATCGATGTCTGGGCCGATTCGGCCAACTTGTAATCATCACTTGGCATCTGGGGAGGTGCACGCATGAAACGTCGCGACTTGTTGAAGGCGGTTGCCCTGTCGGCGGCCGGGCTCACGACGTGGCGGCAGTCGGCCCTGGCGGCAGTGGCGCCCCCACCGTTGGCGGAGCGCCCGGGCAACCGCGCCACGCTCCCGAAGCGGCCGTTCGGCAAGACGGGCATCGAGCTCTCCATCATTGGCTTCGGCGGCTTCGTGCTTGCGCGTCTCGACCCGGACGCGTCCAACCGGCTGGTGGCCGAGGCATTCGAGCGGGGAGTCAACTACTTCGACGTCGCCCCTGAATACGGCGACGCCGAGGTCAAGCTGGGGGCCGCGCTGGAACCTTACCGGAAGGCGTGCTTTCTTGCGTGCAAGACGGCTCAGCGGACGGCCGAACGCGCGCGGGCTGAATTCCGGCGGTCCCTTGAGCGGCTGAAGACGGACCACATCGACCTGTACCAGCTTCACCACATCCGCAAGGTGAAGGAAGACGTGGAGGTCGTCTTCGGCAAGGGGGGCGCGTGGGAGTTCATCCAGGAAGCGAAGAAGGACGGTCGCATCCGGCACGTCGGTTTCTCGGCCCACACGGAAGCGGCGGCGCTGGCGGCCATCGAGAAGTCCGAGTTTGACTCCATCATGTTCCCGCTCAACTTCTCCTACTGGTACGGCGCCAACTTCGGGCCGCGCGTCCTCCAGGCCGCCAAGGCCAAGGGCATGGCCGTGATGGGCATCAAGAGCCTGGCGCGACAGCGGTGGCCCCAGGGCCCGCGCGATCCCGGGCCGTACTCAGGGATGTGGTACCAGCCGATCACCCACCCGCAGGAGCAGGCGATGTCGGTCCGCTGGACGCTGAGCCAGGGCGTGACGGCCGTGTTGCCGCCGTACAATGACATCCTTCACCGCCGGGCGTTCGAGGTGGGCCTGGCCTACACGCCGATCACCGACGCCGAGACCGAACAGTTGAAGGGCCTGGCGGCGGGACTCGACCTGCTGTTCAGGCCGGGCGCCGAACCGTAGCACCCGCGCAGAGGCGTCGGCTCGGACGGCCGCGGGAGCATCCAGAGCAGCGATGTTTGAGACGAGAGCGCTACGTTGACATGGGCACGGTGGGTCTCCTGACCCGCCGCGCACCGAGTTGCGCTGTAGTGCTAGCCCTTCGATGATTCCAGGACCAGCAGGGCATCTTCCCATCCTTCGGGCGTCGAGAACGCCTGCACGCCGCTGTTTGGGAAACTCCCCGCCGAAGCCGCGCCGCCGGTCCTGGGGTCGATCCAGGAAGCCCTGGCCTGGTTCCCCGCCGTGAACCTATCCATGTTGATGGAAAACGAGGCCTTGGCGCCCAGGTAGACCATGATCCATTTGCCGTCCTTGTGCCGCGCCGCCAGGTTCAGCACATCGCCCTTGGCGTTGCCGCCGCTTGCGAGAATACTTTGGTCCGGCACCAGGTGCCACCATTCCTCGCGCCCCAGGAAGATCTTCCTGAGGATCCCCATCTGGACCGCGCCGGGGGCATCGAGGGCCTTCTTCCAGGTGGGAAGCACGCGCCAACTGTCGTTGTGCCCGTAGGTGAAATGGGCGCCGCACAGGTAGGAATAGTAGGCCTGCCTGCGAACCCAGAGGGGGGTCACGTCGAACCCGTATTCCGAGCCCGCCTCGTAGGCCCCTTCGGCCATCAAGACGGGCTTCACCGGCTTCAGGTTGTAGTCCTTGGTCACCATGGGGTAAATCAGGTTCACGCGGTTCCATACCTGCATGGCATCGAAATCCAGCCAGCTCTCCTCGTGAAGGAAGCTGGAGGAATAGGGCGCGGGATCCGGTTTGAATGTGATGAGATGGGCCCCGCCGTCCCCTTCCCGCAGGCCGGCGGCCAGCTCTCGGAGTACGGGCACGAACTCCGGTTTGGCCTCGGGCGTCATGGACCAGACGAGGGTGGGGACGTCCTTGTACCGCCGGGCCAGCCACTTCGCCCAGGCCCGGGCATTCTCCTGCGTGATGAGCTTGCGCCACCGCTGATGGTAGAGGGTCAACGAGAGGACCACGTTGCTGACGCGGGCGCTCTCGATGACCGAATCCACGTTCTTGAAGTACGCTTCGTTCGGCGTGAGCGGATCGTCGTTCACCCAGGGCTTTGCCCCGTTCGCGTTGGGCCGTGTGCCGTCGCCTACCCCCACGAGCATGGCCTGGACGAAAGCGAATCCCTTGCCCTTCACGTTGGCCAGGATTGTCCTGGCTTCCTCCGGCGTATTGTCCCGGAAGAGCTGCCACTGGGTCGTGCCCAGCCAGAAAACGGGGCTGCCTTTCTGGTCCACCAAGTACCTGCCGTTCTGGCTCACCTTGACGGGGTAAACGGGTTCCTCGGCCAGAACGCTCGGCGCAAGCAGAAGGACCCCCAGCGCCAATACGACCACTACGATCATCTCGTTCATTGCGGCAATGCCTCCTTCCTCCCCGGGCAAGCACAGGGCAGCAGCGGCGGCGGCAGTTCTCATGCATCCTCTCAACCGGCGTCCCCTGGAGGATTCCCCTTCCGCCGCTATGGTAGCCGTTGCCGGGCTCCTCGCAAGCGTTTCGTCCGGTTTCTGGAGTTGGTGCGTCAGATACCGGTGGCCAGCCCTGACGAATGAGTTTTTGTCGCACCCGGGGCAAGGTGAGGAAAGGCCCGTCGGGCTGCTCTGAAGCGGGGGGCCGGCCGGTCAGGCGCGCCCCCCCCTCCAAAATCTCTTTTCTCGCACCGGCTTTTTTCCTGACCTCCGATACTAAGTGCTTATACTTACTCTCGAAAGGAGGTCCCCATGCGCCTGCCCAAGCACCCGACCCTCATCCGACGCCTCCGCGATGCCCGCGTCCGCCAGTTGGCGGCCCGCTGCCCGCCCCTGGCCGCCTCCCTCGGACGCCAGAGAAGCGGCTACCACGTCACCGTCAAGGAACGCGGCAAGACTCGGACCGTGTACGTCCCCAAGGACCTCAAGAAGGAGGTCGAGGCATCGATCCACGAACATCGGCGTCTCAAAAGGCTCCTGCGCCAGATCACCCAGCTCCAGTTGGCCCTGATCCAGGGCCACCGGACCTGGAAAGCCCGGCGTGGCGGCAGACCCTAGCCCTGGGCGGGGTGCTCGCCAGGACCGTCGCCCATTTCTGGCCCCAGTTTCGCCCCTGGCTCGACGCCCTGCGGGATCCCCGCGACCCGAACCGGA
>JAPLML010000359.1 GCA_026387055.1 Planctomycetota bacterium
GACGCCCACGCGGGACGCCGAGGGGGAGTGGGTGGAGTGGCCTCGCCTGATGCCGGTGTACCAGGCCCGTCTCGATGAGTACCGGGCAGCCAAGCAGAAGCCGAGCTGGCGGGCGCGGCTGCTCTTCACCGCGCGGCTCGCCGTATGCTTTGCCAGGGACAAGGCCGGGGCGGCGGCGGAGATCGCGGCGCAGACCGGCCTGCCGGCAAACGAGCTCTATCTATACGTCCCGGCCGTCGCGGCGGCCGGCCTCTTGCCGGACGCAGACGACAAGCCGTTGCCGGAGCCGGAGCCGGGGGCGCGGGAACTGGGTGCGGACTACGGCGAGCCGGGGGAGCCGAACTGGGACGAAGAAGAGGGAGGCGCAGCATGACCGACCGCATTGATATTGCAAAGGGACGATACTGGGACCGGGCCTGGTCGCTCGTCGAGGGCTGCACGCAGGCATCGCCCGGCTGCTATCGCTGCTGGTCCGCGGCTCAGGCCCACCGTTATGGCAAAGGCGGGGCGACGGACCGGGTCGGCGGAATCGATGAGCCGCCCCGATTCGTCGGCAACGTCCGGTGCCGCGAGGACCGGCTGAGGCTGCCGCTGACCGTGAAGCGACCCACGGTCTGGGCGATCTGGAACGACCTCTTCCACGAGCAGGTGCCCTTCGATTTCATCGACAAGGCGTGGGACACGATGTGGCTTTGCCGGCGCCACACGTTCCTGGTGCTGACGAAGCGGCCGGCCAGGATGGTCGAGTTCATACGGCAATGGGCCTACCGCCGGTCCTTCGGATGGACCGACGTGGACCGCCCGCCGCTCGAGCCTGGCGAGGCCGTTTCATTCGACGACATGAAGTGGCGGAACCAATGCGGCTACGTCGGGGAGCAGGACTGGGCCTGCGACCATCCCGCTAGCGAAGACCGCGGCGCCAAGAATTCGTGCGGCGCGACCGTCTGTCCCATCTCCGACAACATCGACGACCGGGCTTCGCTGGCCGAGATCGGGGTCGCCGATGAGTATCAATATGACGATGAGGGGCTTGCCGAGGAGGCGACGGGGTGGAACCGGCTTCACACCCGGCCGCTTCACGCCGCTGCGGCGAACGTGTGTCTGGGCTTCTCGGCCGAGAACCAGGACCTGTTCGAGGCGCGCATGCGCCAGTTCAGGCCGCTGCGGTGGGCGACGGACCCGGACACCATCCTCTTCGTCTCGCTGGAACCCCTGCTGGATCCGATCGACTTCCAGATGAAGTACTGGCCGGAAAATCCGGAGACGATGAACTGGTGGAGTCCGCTCGAAAGGCATGGCTTCAACGGGAAAGAGAAAGAGAAGCCGTTTCTAAACGAGGTCATTCTTGGCGCCGAGAGCGGCCCCGGCGCGCGGCCGATGGATCCGGACTGGGGGCGGCGCGTGCGTGACCGCTGCGCCGCCGCCGGCGTCCCCTTTTTCCTCAAGTCCCTCGGCCCCGGGAAGCGCCGCATGCTGGACGGCCGCACGCATGATGCCCTGCCGTGGCACGAGTCGCCGCGCGAGCGGCCGATCAGCCAGGAGGCCTATGACGACTTCTTCTCGGCCGAGCAGGATGGGCCGGGGCACGCGAGCTGCTGGAAGCCGCCCGCCGGGGCGCATGAGAGGCGGACATGAGGACGGTCGAGATCCGGGACGGGACGAAACGGTGTGCGTATTGCGGCCAGTGGCTGGCCCTGGACATGTTCAGCCGGTCGGCGACCGGCCCGGCGAGGCGGTACTCGTGGTGCAGGCGCTGCCGCAAGGAGCATGGGGCGAGCCGCACCCGTCCCCAGGCGAGCCTCCTCGCCGCCCAGCGCGGGTGCTTGAAGTGCGGCCACAAGTTCGCCTCGACCGGCCCCGGCAACCGCATCTGCCCGCGGTGCTGTAACGCGAACGTGGGGTTGCCGGCGCCGAGACGGATCAAGGAATGACGGAAAGAAAGTTCAAGGTTCCAGGTTCAAGGTTCCAAGTGAACCGTAAAGCAAAGGAGTGACACATGGCCGACAATGGATTCGAGGAATGGGCCGTGGTGGAGCTGTTCGGCCGCCAGAAGGTGGCGGGGCGGGTCTCGGAGCAGACGATCGGCGGCTGCTCGTTCATCCGCGTCGACATCCCGGAGGGCGAGGGGCGGGCGGCGCAGACGAAATTCTATGGCCAGGGGGCGATCTACCGCATGACGCCCGTGGCCGAGTCGGTCGCCCGCGCCGCCGCCGCGGCC
>JAPLML010000088.1 GCA_026387055.1 Planctomycetota bacterium
AAGGTCTCCGATGACAGCCTGTACGTGACCCTGATCGCCAGCGACTTCGTGGCCGAGGGCGAGATGGCCGCCGAGTGGCTCGCCAAGAAGATGGGCGGCAAGGGCATCCTCATCGAGCTGGAGGGCACCACGGGCGCCGCCCCGGCCATCGACCGCAAGAAGGGCTTCGACGAGGCTCTCGCCAAGAAGTATCCCGAGATGAAGATCATCATGAGCCAGACCGGCGATTTCCAGACCGCCAAGGGCAAGGAGGTCATGGAAGCCTTCCTGAACTCCGCCCGCGGCAAGGACATCCAGGCCGTCTACGCCCACAACGACGACATGGCCCTCGGCGCCATCCAGGCCCTCGAAGAGGCCGGCCGCAAGCCCGGCAAGGACGTCCTGGTGATCTCGATCGACGGCGTGAAGGGCGCGTTCGAGGCGATGGTCAAGGGCACGCTGAGCGCCACCGTCGAGTGCAATCCCCTCTTCGGCCCGATCACCTTCGACACCATCGAGAAGGTCCTGGCCGGCCGGAAGCTGCCCAAGTACATCAAGAACGAGGACAAGCTGTTCGACCAGTCGGTGGCGGCGCAGGTGATCGGAACTCGGGAATACTAGCCGAACGTGCCGCTTGCCGAAGACGAAAGGAGAATGGCCGACATTGAACGCTCAAGTACGTGTTTAGCGTGATACGAGATTGCCGGGTGGCACGGCCACGCGCTGTTGCGTGGCCGTGCACGGTCACACGGGGAAGCAAGCACGGTCACGCAACAGCGCGTGACCGTGCCACCCACGTTAAACAGGTACACACACAATGTTGGACATTCGCCGTTCTTTCCCCGGGCCCACTGGTCAACGCCTGAGATGGCTTCCTCAGATCCCATCCTGGTCATGAGAGGCATCGACAAGCGGTTCCCCGGCGTCCACGCCCTCGACGGCGTGGACTTCGAGGTCCGCCCCGGCGAGGTCCACGCCCTGATGGGCCAGAACGGCGCGGGCAAGTCCACGCTCATCAAGGTCCTCACGGGGGCCTATCCGCGCGACGGCGGCACGATCTCCTTCGAGGGCCGCGACTTCCGCGCCTCCTCCCCCGCCGACGCCCAGGCCAAGGGCCTCAGCACCATCTACCAGGAAGTCAACCTCGTGCCGACGCTCTCGGTGGCCGAGAACCTTTTTCTCGGCCGCCTGCCGCGGCGATGGTTCGGCGTCGACTGGCGGACGATGCACCGCCGGGCCCGCGAGGTCCTGGCCACGTTTGACCTGGATATCGACGTCGAGCGCACGCTCGCCAGCTACCCCACCGCCATCCAGCAGATGGTGAGCATCGCGCGGGCCATCGACACCGACGCGCGGCTGCTCATCATGGACGAGCCGACCTCCAGCCTCGACAAGCACGAGACCGAGGTCCTGTTCGGCATCATGGCGCGGCTGAAGGCCAAGGGAATCAGCCTCATCTTCGTAACGCACTTCCTCGAGCAGGTCTTCCGCGTGAGCAACCGCATCACGGTCCTCAGGAACGGGCGCCTGGTCGGGACCTTCAAGACCAAGGACCTGAGCCGCCTCGACCTCGTGAGCCACATGCTCGGCCGCCGGCCGGAGGAGGCCGAGGCATCGCAGGCGGCGCGGGCCGCGGCGCCGGCAGGGGCCGGGCTCGCGCCCGTGCTCTCCGTCCGTGGCCTGACGCGCAAGAAGGCCATCGAGCCGTTCGACCTCCGGATCGCCCGCGGCGAGGTCCTGGGCCTCGCGGGCCTCCTGGGTTCCGGCCGCACCGAGGCCGCGCGCCTCCTCTTCGGCGCCGACAAGGCCGACGGCGGCGAGATCGAGGTGAGCGGCAAGCCCCAGCGCCTGCACGCCCCGCGCCAGGCGATTGCCCTGGGCCTGGGCTTCTGCCC
>JAPLML010000518.1 GCA_026387055.1 Planctomycetota bacterium
CAATTCCTCGAAGTCAGTCAGGATGGAAACGGCGACCTTGGCGCTCCATCCGTATCGGCGGAGCTGAAAGGCCGGGGCCGGGTCGGCGAAGATGTTGATGCCGCACTTCTTGGCCTCGACGTAGAACTTTGCGAGGGTGCCGACGCGGAAGGTGTAGTCGGGAGCTTTCTGCTGGCCCTCGATGTCGAGGCTGTCTTCCGTCATCACCTCGCGGTACTGTGGCGCGACCATGGCCGCATTGCGAACGTCCCAGCCCAGGGCCTCAAGGAACGGGTCGATCAGCGTTTGCCGGACGTGAGCCTCCTTGACGCCGGGGGCGAGAAAGGAGTCCCGGTTCGTGGCGAAGTAGTGGCACAACTTGCCGATCTCATCGCGGCTTTGCTCAAACGTCTTGCTCATGGCCGGCCTTCCGGGTTTCCCTGGCCCTCGGAAACCGCACAACAGGATAACACGTATCAGGCGGACGGCCAACGGGATTCGGCCCGGCCTTCGCCTTTACCCCTATCTCCCGACTGGTGTCTTGCTCCCGGCCGCGGACGAGGTAGAATCACGGGAACCTGCCTACTACTACAACGCCACTTCGCGCGGCGGGTCTCCCGACCCGCCGCGCACCTGCGGTATCTCGCCGCCCGGTGGCAATTGCCGCGCGGTGGGTCAGGAGACCCACCGCGCACGAGGTTTAGTGGCGGTGTTGTTCTACGGCGATCGTGGCCGATGGGCCTATGGGTCATCCCGGGAGAACAACAGGAATGACTGCCCTGCGGTGTGCGGTTGCGGCAATGGCGATGATCTTCCTCGGGGGCGCCGTGGGTGAAGCGGCCGAGGCGCCCGCCACGCTGGTCCGTAAGACCGTGGAGACGTTTGACGAGGTCGCCTGGCCGCCGGAGGTCTGGAGCCGCGCGGCCGGAGCGACGCGCCTCTCGGCCGAGGTCGCGCCCGACGCCGGCGGCAAGTGCCTGGAGGTGGAGGTCCGCTTCGCGGGGAAGGGCTTCGAGTGGTTTGCGGCCATGCCGGCCGAACCGCTGGTGATCCCCGGCGACGCCAAGGCTGTCACGATGCGGTTCCGCGCCGAGGACAAGCGCTATCCGGTCATCCTCAACTTCCGCGACGGATGGGGCCGCACCCAGGCCGGCCCGAAGAAGCTGGAGTGGGCTCCGCCCCCCGACGCCGGCGGGAAGTGGGCCACGGCCACCTTCCGTGTGCCTGAAGACTGGGTTCGCCCCCTGACCCTCGCGAGCATCGCCACGCACAATTGGTCCGCCCAGGCCGACGCGCGGACGGTCCGGTTCTGGATCGACCACCTCGAGGTCGAAACCGACCTGCGCGACGCCGATCCCGAGACCGGCCTCTTGCGCACCTGGAAGCCGGACCCTCAGCCCGCCGATCCGGCCAAGGCGGTGAAGCAGTGTCCGAAGGCGCCCCTGCTCGCGGTCGAGTTCTCGACGGGGCAGGTGAGCAACGTCTTCTCGCGCGAGCCGCCTGCCGTCGCCCTGCGCCTGCGGAACTGGAAGCCGGGGACGCTGACCGGCACGGTGACGCTCCGCGTGGCCGACGGCGACGACAAGCCGATCGACCGCCAGGAGCGGCCCGTCTCGGTGGAGAGCGCGGTCCAGATCAACCTGCCTCTGAAGGCGGAGCGTTTCGGCCTGTACAGGCTCCAGGCCGACCTGGCGCTCTCCGATGGCGCCAAGCGCGTCGAGAAGATGACCTTCGCCCGCCTGCCGCCGGGCCGCGACCTCTCGGAGGCCGAGAAGCAGGCGTCGCCGTACGGCGTGAACGTGAACGGCGGCGGCGACCGCCCGCCCGTCGTGCCCTTCCGCAAGGCGGGCCGAGTGGCTCCTGCGGGCCAAGGGCGAGGACAAGAAGTACGCCGGCTGGCCCTGGTATCCCGCCATCATGCGGCGCTACGCCCAGGCGGGCGCCAAGGTGCTTCCGTGCCTGATGAAGAGCATCCGCGCGCCGCAGGTCAAGGACGGCAAGGCCGTCGGACCGCTGGGCCCGGACCGGGCGTGGACGCGCGAGATCGTGGACATCGTCCAGGCGTTTCCCGAGATCACGCACTGGGAGCTTGACAACGAGTACGACCTCGCACGCGCCAGCGCCGAGGCGGAGCGCGGGGTCGACTGGCGGAACCTGGGGGCCTACCATCGCAAGCTCGCCGACGTCCTCGACCTCCTGGGAGGGAAGGACCTCGTGGCCGTCGAGCAGGGACACGCGGGCATCTGGCCCGACCGGGCCCGGCGCCTCATCGCCGCCGGGGACTACGAGAAGGTCGGCGTGGTCAACGGGCACCACTACTGCGGCACGGAACCGCCGGAGACCAACATCGGGAACTGGAACACAAGCTTCGAGGGCGACTGGCGCGCCCAGCCGCCGATGCTCTTCTTCGACCGGCTGCGCGAGCTGAAGCGTGCCGCCGCCGGCGACGGCCGGCCGCGCGAGGCCTGGCTGACGGAGTTCGGCTGGGACACGCTGGCGGGCCCGCGGGTTTCGCCGCGCGAGCAGGCGGCCTACCTGGCCCGCTCGTGGATGGTGGCGCTCGCCGCCGGTATCGACAAGTGTTTCTGGTTCTACGATTACGACGCGCCCGAGCCGAAGCAGATGTTCGACGGCTGCGGCCTCCTGGCGGCCGACTCGAGCCCCAAGCTGTCGCTCGGCGCGATGGCGGGCCTCGCCTCCGTGCTTCCGAGCCCCCGGTGCGTCGGCAGCGCCAGCGCGGGCGACGGCACCGGCGGCTACGTCTTCGAGACCGGCGGCGACCTCGTGGCTTCCCTCTGGACGATCGAGGCGGAGGCCGGCCCCGAGGTGGCGTTCAAGGCCCGCGAGCTCCGCGACTTCCTCGGCAACAAGGTCGAGGGGCTCAAGGTCCGCCTGTCGCCGGCGCCCGTCTACGCCCTCGGGCTGGACCGCGCCGACCGTGCACACGATCGGGCCATCGCGGTTGTTGTTGACCTCGACGACCGGCGCCACCACGTCTCCCGCCGAGCGCGGTCAGCGCGGCTCTTCCGAGCGGCTGGAAGGCCGAGCGCACGGAAGTCTCGGCGAACGTGCCGAAGGGCGAGCGCCGGACGCTACCGATTCCGCTCACGGTCGCCCCCGGCGAAGGGCTGGGCGCGAAGGACGTCCGGTTCACGGTGTCCGAGGGCGGCCGCGTCAAGGAGATGACGCTGCGGGTCCTCGTGCAGCCCGCCCTGGCGATCGAGGTGGCCCCGCTCGAGGGCAAGCCCGGGCCGGTGACGGTCGCCGTCAAGATCGGCAACCGGTCGGCCCGGCCTCTGGACGGCGTGCTGCGGCTGCGCGTGCCCGCCTCGTGGAAGGCCGATGCGCCGGAGACGAAGGTGACGGGCCTCAAGCCCGGCGAGGTCCGCGAGGTCCGGTGCGGCCTGCGCTGGACGGCCGACTGGAAGCCCGGCGAGTCCGCCGCGGCCGAGTTCGACGCCGGCGGCGGCCTCTCGGTCGCCCAGCCGATCATCCCGAACTGCTTCCGCCTGTGCCGCGCGAAGGACCTCACGATCGACGGCCGGCTGGACGACTGGCCGGCCCGCGCCCGGATGCCCGCGTGGATGCTCGGTTCCACGCACGGCCGGCCCGACGCCAAGGTCTACCTGGCCTGGGCGCCCGAAGGGATCTACGGCGCCGTCGAGGTCCCCGGCGCCGTCCTCGACAAGACCGACCCGCGCTCCTTCTGGTCCGGAAACTGTCTGGAGATCTTCATTGATTCGCGCAACGAGAAGCGCCGGCGCGCCTACGGGCCGGGCGACCACCAGTTCTGGTTCGTGCCGCTCGTGGAGGAAAAGCGCGTGTACGCTGGCCAGTGGAAGCAGGGCAGTGAGATTCCCGAAACGCGCTACGACATCCCGGGCATCCGCGGCGCGGCGATCGCGACGCCGGGCGGCTACGTCATGGAGTTCCTCCTCCCGGCCGCGGAGATTCAGAAGTTCAAGCCGGCGGCGGGCGGCGCGATCGGCCTCAACCTCAACCTGACGATCAAGGGCAGGCAGTTCCCGCACGAGGTCTACTGGCCCGCGCCCAAGAGCCTGAACATCCAGGTCCGCCCGGGCGACTGGGGCTCGATGGACTTGGTGGAGTAGTGCTCCGGCGCCCCTGAAGGGACCGGTGACGGAGCACCAGGAGGTCGGCACGATGCCGTGGCGATGGGGCTGGCTGCTTGTGGGTATCGGCCTGGCGTTCGGAAACGCCGGGGCCGCCGCTCGCGCCGGGGCAGGGGAGGCGGCCGCGCCGCCGGCGGCGCTCGCGTGGGACGACCTGGCGCCGGTTCGTCCTGCCCCCCAGGACTGGCCTTGGTGGCGAGGGCCGAACTCCGACAACATTGCCGCGGGTCCCCAGGCCCCGCCCGTTCGCTGGACCGCCACGGAGAACGTCCTCTGGAAGGCCGACGTGCCCGGCCGGGGGTACGGCTCGCCCTGTCTCTGGGGCAACCGCCTCTTCCTGCCGACGGCCGACGACCAGGCCCAGGTGCAGTACGTTCTGTGCTACGACCGCGGGACCGGGCAGAAGCTGTGGCAGACGGAGGTCCACCGCGGGGGCTTCATGCGGATCAACCCGAAGAACTCCCACGCGTCGTCCACTCCCGCCTGCGATGGCGAGCGGGTCTTCATGCCGTTCATGGTCCAGGGGGGCATCTGGCTCACGGCGCTCGACGTCGGCGGCAGGATCGTCTGGCAGAAGAAGCTGGGTGCGTTCCAGTCCATGCACGGCTTTGCCGCGTCGCCGGTGTTCTACCGTTCGCTGGTCATCGTTGCGGTCGACAGCGTCAAGGGGAGTTACATCGCGGCCCTCCATCGCCGGACGGGCGAGACCGTCTGGCGAATCGACCGCCCCGACTACCGGCTGGGCACCTATGCCAGCCCGGCGGTCGGGCGCATCGGCGGCCGCGATCAACTGCTCATTCAGGGCCCCTACAAGGTCTTCAGCTATGATCCGGCCACGGGCGGCCTCCTGTGGACCTGCGATGGGCCGAACGAGTCCACCTGCTCGACCGTGAGTTTCGACGAGCAGTTCGTGTACGCCTCCGCCGGCTTCCCCAAGAGGAACCTGCTCTGCATCCGCGGCGACGGGCGGGGCGACGTCACGAAGACGCACATCGTCTGGACGAAAGAGGGCGGCGCCGCTTACGTGCCCGCGCTGCTGCTGGCCGGCGGGCTGCTTTACATGGTCGAGGACGAAGGGAAGGCGACCTGTTTCGAGGCGGGCGCCGGCAAGGTCGTTTGGGAGGCCAGGCTGCGCGGGGCCTTCAGCTCCTCGCCGGTGCTGGCAGGAGGGCACATCTACATTACTAATGAGGCCGGCGTGATGTTCGTCTTCAAGCCGGGCCGCGCGTTCGAGCTCGTCGCCGCCAGCGACCTGGCGGACGGCGGGTTCGCCACGCCCGTGATCAGCGGCGGCCGCCTCTACCTCCGGACCTTCCGAACCGGCCTTGAGGCCGGCCCTCAAGGCGCTTCCGCCCGCCGGGTTGGCGCGACAATGTAGATATAGCGCAGCAGCGGCGCACCGGCGTTGCGGACGTTGTGCCGGCTCTGCGGCGGAATGTAGACCGCCTGCCCGCCCCGGACGGCCAGCGGCGGGTGGCCCTCCACGCGGACCTCGCCTTCCCCCTCGATCATGACGAGGACCTCCTCGTGGTCGCCGGTGGAGTGCTCGCCGATCTCCTCGCCGGCCTTGAGCTCCACCCGGCCGCTGCGCATGCCGCAGGTCGCCGGCGGGCCTTCCAGGAGCGGCAGATACGCCTTGCCGCCCGTCCAGTCCATGACGCGGGGCTTCGGGTCGCCGGCCTGGCTCATGCGGGCCTCCTTGAACCGACTGCTCCGTCAACGGTGCGGCGTTTGATGATCTGGACGTCTAGAATCTTCCGCGCATCCTCGGACCACTTCTTCGCCTTGAAGTCGAACGGGACGGCCACAAGGCGGTCCGACGTCATCCGCACAACCGTGAACTCGCTCTCCGAGAACGGCGACGGCAGTTGCACGAACCGGTAGCCGCGGTACTCGCCGACGGTCGCCTTGTGGTAATGGCCGCCGAGGACGAGGATGACGTTGGCGTCGCCGAAGGCGGCGGCCACTTCATCGCGGTTCGTAATGGCGTCGAGGCACAGGTGCAGCGCGACCACCACCGGCGTGCCCTTGGGCGTCTTGGCGAGATCGGCGCGGATGAAATCCAGGGCCTCCTTGGCCACCGGCTGGGCGGGGTTCTTCAGGGCCTCGTTGTAGGGCGCAAACGGCGCCACGAAATGGACGCCCCCGCGGTCGAACGTGTAGCTGAGCGCCCCGTGCCGCGCGGTGATCCAGTTCTTGATCGTCGCGCTCGGCACCTCGCCGCCCTCATCGTGGTTCCCGACCAGGTCGAACGCCGGGATCTTCAGCCGCTTCGTAACGATCTCGTTGTACGCGTCGCGTGCCGCCACGGTCGGCCACTCGGTGATGTCGCCGCAGCCGAAGACGAACGCGGGCGTGGCGACCTTTCCGCCGATCCTGGCCGGGTACTCGGTTCCCGCGAGCGCGTTCATCGCGTCCACCGCCGGCAGGAGGTGGCCGGCGTTGCCGCCCGTCTGCACGTGCGGGTCCGACCAGCCGAAGAACGTGAGGCCGGCCTCTTCCCCGAAGGCCGGCGGGGCCAGGCCGCACGCGGCGGCCAGCGCCGCCGCCATCGCGGCAACTCTCAATACGAACATATATCGTCCTTTCGCAATGATCGCGATCGCACAACTCCCGAAGATTAGCAGAAACAGCCGGCAAACGCAACGGTTGAATGAGAGGCGGCGTAAGGCCTTAGTTTCGGGGGTGGCACGGCCACGCGCCGTTGCGTGGCCGTGCACTTCAGACCAGCACAGAGCACGGCCACGCAACGGCGCGTGGCCGTGC
>JAPLML010000116.1 GCA_026387055.1 Planctomycetota bacterium
GATCAGGTTCGGCGGGTTGTGCAGCGGCGCCAGCGGCACGCACGCCTCGATGGCCCGGATGACCTCTTCGTCAATGCGGACGCTCTCGGTGAACTGCTCGGCGCCGTGGACGAGGCGGTGGCCGACGGCGCCGATCTCGGCAGGGCCGGCGATGACCGCCGCCGGACCTTCGACGAGCGCCCGGATCATGAGGCCGAAGGCCGACCGGTGGTCCGGGGCCTGGACCTCGCTCGTCTCCTCCGCGTCGCCGGCCCGATGGTGGAGGCGGCTGGCGGCCTCGCCGATCTTCTCCACCAGGCCGGAGGCCAGGACCGCGGCCTCCTCGGCGTCCCGCATCCGGAAGAGCGAGTACTTGATGCTCGACGACCCGCAGTTGACCACGAGAACGTTCACCGTTCGGCACCGTTTCCTGTCTTCAACCCTCTCCCTTGACGGGGTATGTGTTTAGCGAGCGTGCCATTGTCCCTATAGGTCGCCGCGGCGACTGGCACGGCCGGTTCGCCACGGCGAATCTCGCCTTCGGCGGACTTGTCCGGCCGTGGCAGAGCGCCGGCCACATTCCCCACGGCCGGACAAGCCGGCCGTGCCACACCTGCCGGGGTACGCTGAACAAGTCATGCCGTGCCCCTACGCGATGGCCGGAGTGCCCGGATGAGGGCATCTGGGCCACAGGCTCCCTGTAATACGCAGGGGCGACCGGCCGGCCGCCCCTGCTGAGTCACCAGGTCCGTCCGTATTCGTCCAGCCCCCGCCCCGCCGGCTTACGCCGCCACCTGGCTCTTGGGCAGATAGAACTCCTTGTAGGCCACCAGGGTGATGGCAATGGCCAGCGGCGCGGTAAACAGGATGCCCACCCCGCACGCAACGAAACCAGCCCCACCTATCAGGTGCGTCACAAACGACAGGATCAGCAGGGGCCAGAAGTGAGCGAACCCAAACGTGATGCTCTTCTTGATGCAGTCCATGGGTGAGTTCGCTGAGAGGGACACAAGAGGCCACGCAAAGAACAGGACCGTGTTGAGGCCGAGCGAAACGGCCAACTGAAGGACAAACGTCACAATCTGCCCCAGGCAGGGGATGAACGCCAGCACGAATGCCACAATCATCAGGGGAATGGCCACCGCGAGGCCGACGACGAGGAGCAGGAGCACAAAGACCAGGCCCCGGCTGAACTCCTTGAAGCCCGCGAAGATGTCGCCGATGACCGCCGGTTCCCCGTTCATCCTTCTCTGCACCACGCGGATGAACCCAATCGCCAGCGGCCCCGTGACGAAAATCGGGCCGATGATCACGATCAGCGAGCCCACCACGATGGCGACGCACACCAGGTATCCGACCACGAACAGCATGAGGTCGGCGGTGACCAGTTTCCAGGCCTTGGAAATGTAGCCGCCAAGGTCTATGTCCTTCAGAGGTGAAGCCGACGGTGCTTCGGTCATGGCCATCTCCTTGTCAACAGTCCCTGGAACCCGATCCGCGTGCCCCCAATGGTGCAGCGACGCTTCCTTACACTGCTACAGTACCGCACGTTGCGCACGCCTGTCAAGCAAGTTCAGGAATGCGGCGCTCGCCGGGAGAAGAAAAAATCTCCGCCTGCCGAAAACGACCCAAGTCCCCCTTCCTCAAGTGCCGATACAAAACGCGAGAGCGATTGACCCGATGAGACTGGACTGCCCGCGATTACTCCGCTTTAGAGAACCGAGGACGACGGCATGTCATGGCTGAAAGGCCATGCCCCGATGATCTGGCCGGCGGCCGTGCTGGCCGCCCTGGGCCTTGTGGTGCTGATCCGCATGGGCTCCGGGTGGACGGACCCTCCGCCCGTGTCCGCCGACGCGGACCCTCGCGGCATTGCGACCGCCGAACCCGACGCCATGGCCACCGCCCGGCGGATCCGGCTGCTCGAGGACCAGGCCGACCGGACCCGAGAACAGCTTGCCGCGGTCCAGACCGAGACATCCGTCCGGCGGGAGCGCGTGGCTGCGCTTGACGAGATGCTGGCGTCCGACAGCCTGACGGACACCCCGGGCTTCCTCAAGGATGAGACGACGGTGCGGGCGCTTCAGAAAATCATCCGCGAGGCCGCCGCCTCTTCCCGTCCCGTGGACAACGACTCCAGCCGCCTCAACACCGCCGCCACCGTCGCGCGGGAGCGGCTGCGGCAGAAACTCGAATCGCTGCGCAGCCAGTTCGCCCAGGAACTCGGCAAGGAGGCATGTCGTCGCTGGCGGTGCGGCCATCACGTCGGCTCATGGGTGGTGCACGGTCAGGACGATGGGGGAGGTTGGATGAGCACGGCACAGACAACCCCGCAGGATCGGCGTCGGTTCCGACGCTCCGTGGTCGGCATGCCCCTTCAGGCCGTCCGTCACAGCACGCCTCAGAGCGACCCTCGCCGGATCGTCGGGCTGCGCGTCATGAACGTGTCGCGAGGCGGCGTCGGCGCCATTTCCCAGGAGGTCCTCCCGGTGAGCGAGGCGCTGACGCTGTTCTTCCCGCCGCTGGGTCCCGGGCGGGGACGCGACGCGGCGGGACAGGTCGTTCACTGCCAGGATCGCGGGGACCATTTTGCCGTCGGCATCGCCTTTGAGGAGCCCTGGCCGGAGCGCGAGGAGGTCCGGGCCGATTGAGCCGGTTTTACCTTGCGGCAGGGGCCGAGGGCTGATACGTTGATCAAGTCCGGGCAGGCCGTCGCGTAGGCCCGGACCGTGCCCATAGCGGCGTGAAGCCGTCCACTACGGCGGGCCGTCAACAAGGGGGCGGACGCTTGCGAGGGGGAGTTGTTGCCCCGCAGCGGCCATGCACCTTGAGACGGAGGGCACAAGCCATGATGGCCCGCGCACCACCCTTTGAGAAACCTTCGTCGACCGCAGGTTCTCCACCGTCCGAGGCGAACGCAGAGAATTCCGGGGGAGGCGTTTGCATTTGCCGAATTGTGCGCCATAATTCTCCGGCTAGGGTTGAAGTACGGGCGCCCTTTGTGCCGATAATCCGAGAGGTGGGAGTGCAGACTCTCGGCGGCACGGTCCCACGGCGAGCGCCCGAATGCGTCAGGACCCCATGACGATGGTCAGCAATCCCGAGACCGGCAGTTGGTCGGGACAGCGGGAGCGGCGCCAGCATGGACGGTTCAGCACCCGCATACCTATCAACACCCGCCGCGACGATCTCCTGAGGCGAGGCCAGGCGGAGCACCGGGCGCAGTGTCGGCTTCAGATGCAGGACTTCTCCTTGGGCGGCCTGCGCGCCGACAGCCCCGTGCCCCTCAGGGTCAACGAGCGCCTGACGCTTCGGCTGCCGGGCAGCAGCACGCATCGCCCGCTGGCACTGACGGGCCGCGTGGTGCACTGCCGTCGGCGCGAGGAGCGCTACGTCATCGGCATCGAATTCTGCCAGACCCAGAAAGACCTCGCCGCCTCGCCGTACTACCAGTTGCCGCGCCTCTTCAGTGTGGCTTTCGACTACTCGGTCGAGCCCCCGCGCCTGACCGAGGAACGAGAGAACGGCTCGGCGTAGACTCAAGGCCGCGGCAACGCGGCGGCGTCCCCACGCGATGAGTTCCACGGCGTTGCCGCCGCCTACCTCGCTCAGGCACGTCCGAAAGGTCGTAACCCCTTCTCAGTTACAGGTGCTTGGTTCAGATAACCCGGGTGGCACGGCCACGCGCCGTTGCGTGGCCGTGCTCTGTGCTGGTCTGAAGTGCACGGCCACGCAACGGCGCGTGACCGTGCCACCCCTGAAACTGAGGCCTTACGAAAGGTCGCTCAAAGCCCTTGCTTGACGTCGCGCCAGAGGGTAGGATACCTTGTTCGTTGCAGTCCCTTATCGAAGACAGGAGCTTCACGCGTGAGGATTCTGCTGGTCCAACCGCCGCCGCCCCCGGACTACGTCGGTTTCCGGAGGACGGCTGTTCCCGAGCCGCTGGCCCTCGAAAGCATCGGGGCGGTGGCGCGCCCCAACCACGATGTTCTCCTGCTCGACCTGCGCCTCGAGGACGGCCTGGCCCAGACGCTCGCGGACTTCGCGCCCGACGTTGTCGGCGTGACCTGCCTCACAACGGAGGTCTACAACGCGCAGGACCTGCTGCGCCAGGTGAAGGAGTCTCGGCCCCACGCGTTCACCGTGGTCGGGGGCCTCCACGCCAGCCTCCTGCCGGCGGACTTCCAGCTCCCTTACGTCGACGCCATCGTCGTCGGCGAGGGCGAGCGGACGTTCCCGCACCTCCTGGAGGTGCTCGAGCGCCGGTGGCCGGACCGGCCGGGCGACGCGCTCGGCGCCGTCGCCAGCCTGGCCTGGCGACGCGGCGACAACGAGTGGGTCTTCAACCCGCGGCGGCCGCTCATCGAGTCGCTCGACGAGTTGCCGATGCCCGCGCGCGACTTGGCCGCCCGCTACGCCGACCAGTACTTCTTCCTGTTCGACAAGCCCCACACGATGGTGGCGACCAGCCGCGGCTGCCCCTTCCGGTGCAACTTCTGCTCCGTCTGGAAGTTCTACCACAAGAAGTGCCGCTACATGTCGGCCGAGCGCGTGGTGGCCGAGATCGACTCTGTCAAGACCCGCACCATCAGCTTCGTCGACGACAACTTCCTGGCGAACGTTCCGCGGGCCCGGAAGATCATGGAGCTGATCAAGGCCCGCGGCATCCGCAAGGAATTCGGCATGCAGGCCCGGACCGACACCATCTCGCGCCACCCGGACCTCCTGGCCGCCTGGCGCGACGCCGGCCTGGAGACGATCCTGATCGGCTTCGAGGCCGCCACCCAGGACAAGCTCGACGCCGTGGCCAAGGGGGCCACGGTCGAACAGAACGAGCGGGCGATGGACATCCTCAACGGCCTCGGCGTCCACATGTGGGGCGCGTTCATCGTGGACCCCCAGTTCACGCGCGACGATTTCCGCCAGCTCAAGGCCTACCGCGAGCAGAAGGGCATCATCTACCCGCAGTTCACCATCCTGACGCCGCTGCCCGGCACCGACCTTTATACAGAGCGGTATCACGAGCTCGTGACGCACGATTACCGTCTCTTCGACGCCCTGCACGCGGTTCTGCCCACGCGCCTCCCGCGCGAAGCGTTTTACCGGGAATTCGCCGGCCTGTACCGGCCGGACAACCCCGGGCTGATCTACGACTGGATCTCCAGCGGGCGGATCACCATGGAGCGCGCCCGCAAGGCCCGCGAGATCCTCATGGAACTCGGCAACTACGAGAACTTCCTCCGCGGCGAACGGTCCGTCGGGCTGCCGCACACGGCTTCTTAAGGATGCCTATCCTTGGTCAAGCCTGATGTCGAGATGACGTTCGGCGAACACCTCGTCGAGTTGCGCCGGCGCGTCATCCTCGCGCTCCTCGGCCTTCTCGTCTCGACGATCCTCTGCGGCATCTTCTGGAAGCAGCTCACCGCCGCCATGGTGCGTCCGTACAAGGTGGCGTACGACAAGATGGCGGCCGACATCGCCGCCGAGGAGACCCCGGGCCCGAAGCCCGAAGGTCCCGACAAGGCCGCGCCGACCGCCTTTCCCGCCGGCACCGACACCGCGCTGGCGGGCGCCATCAACCGGCTCGAGGCCCGCCTCGAGGCGATCGAGACGCGCCTGAAGGCGATCAGCCCCACGGTCGGCCCCGACAATAAGCCGGTCGCCTACTCCGGCAAGCTCCCGCCGCCGCGCCTCATCCAGGGCGGGCCGATCACAGGGTACATGACCATTATCACCCTGTGCATCATCTGCGGCATCATCGTGGCGAGCCCGTGGATCATTTACCAGATATGGGCCTTCATCGGCGTCGGCCTGCACGCCCACGAGCGGAAGTACGTGCATATCTACGGCCCCTTCAGCTTCTTCCTGTTCGTCGCAGGCGCCGCCCTGTTCTACTTCTACTTCCTGCCGATGTTCCTCCAGTTCCTCATGGGCGTGGTCACGGAGGTCCTGGTCGACGGCGTGCCCTTGATCGATCCCAGCTTCTTCCTGAACGACTACTTCAAGTTCGTCGCCGTCATGACCCTGATCTGCGGCATCATGTTTCAGACGCCGCTGGTGGTCCTGTTCCTGGCACGGACGGGCATCATTCCGCTCGGAACGCTGGCGCGCCAGCAGCGGGTGGTCATTCTCGTCATGGTCATCCTGGCGGCCGTCATCACGCCGACCGTCGACCCCGTCAGCATGATGGCCATGGCCGTGCCGCTTATCCTTCTGTACGAACTCGGCCTGGTCCTCGCGTGGATGGCCGAACGCCGCGCCCGCCGCCGCAAGCAGCTCGAAGAAGAGCAAGGCGCGTCGCCGAGCGACTAATACTACAACGCCACTTCGCGCGGTAGGTCTCCCGACCCGCCGCGCACCTGCGCTATCTCGCCGCCCGGTGGCAATTGCCGCGCGGTGGGTCAGGAGACCCACCGCGCACGAGGTTAAGTGGCGTTGTAGTACCAAGCGCCTATCCGAAGAACCGCGGGTCAGACATATATGCAACCCAAGCCCCCGTCCATCGGCCTGATCCTCCGCCGCCTGGAGAAAGGCTATGGCAAGCGCCCGTGGCGCACCTGGGGCCAGCCGCTCGACGTCCTCGTCGGAACGATCCTGAGCCAGAACACCAACGACCGCAACTCCGACGCCGCCATGGACCGCCTCCAGCAGGTGCTCCCGACCTGGGACGCTGCCGCCGACGCGCCGCTCTGGCAGATCGCCGGGGCCATCCGCCCCGCCGGCCTCCATCGCCAGAAGGCCGACCACATCCGCACGATCCTCCGCGGCCTCCGCGAGGAACGGGGCCGCTGCAACCTCGGTTTCCTCCGCCGGTGGCCCACCGAGCGCATCTGGAATTACCTGATGAGCCTCCCTGGCGTCGGGCCGAAGACCGCCGCCTGCGTCCTCCTCTTCAGCCTGCGGCGGCCCGTCCTGCCCGTCGACACGCACATTCACCGCGTCAGCCGCCGGCTGGGCCTGATCGGCCCCAAGACGAGCGCCGAGAAGGCCCACGAACTCCTGGCCGCGAGGGTCCCGCCCGAGAAGGTCTACGCCTTCCACGTCCTCATGATCGCGCACGGCCGGCGGACCTGCCACGCCCGCCGCCCCGACCACGCCGCCTGCATCCTCCGCAACGTGTGCCCATCCGCCCGCAAGAGATTCTAACGGCGAGGTCAGGATCCGCCCGTACGGCTCGGCGGGCCGTTCGCTCACACCGTCAGCAGCTTGACCGTGAACTCGTCCGCCGGGTTGGCCAGCCAGTTCTTGCCCCAGGTGTGCAGCGCGGGGTCGCCCGGCTGCTTGAGCGTCATCGACTGGATCGCGACGGCCGCCACGCCGAACGGGGCGGCATTTGCCGTATCGACATTATTCAACACCACTTTGCCCAGCACGCCGGCGATGATGTCGCCGTTGTGGATGCCGTACCCCGCCACCTTGCCTGTGACGGTGAGCGAGGTGATCTTCACGCGGTTCGCGGTGTCGGTCAGGTAATCGCTGGCCTGGGTGCTGACGGCGAGGTCCCCCACGCCGGGCTTGGTGCCGGCCAGGATGTTGCCGTCCAGGATCGCGCCGAGCGTCATGGAGCCGACGTTGCCCCGCGTGGTGATGGAATTGCGGACGTAGCCGCCGACTTTCACGGTCTTGGCGGCGAGCAGCTTGGGGTCCAAGGGCTGGTAGAGGGCGATGTCGCCGCCCTGGGTGTCGCCCTTGACGTCGAGCGTGCCGATCGACAGGGCGAGGAGAGCCACGACGTCCAGGTTGCCCTTGCAGGTCAGCATGCCGACGGCGGTGTCGGCGTTCTGGAAGTTCCAGACCTGCGACGAGCCCACGGTGATCGACCCGATGGCCTTCGAGATGGCCCAGACGCCCGTCACCTGCCCGCCTACGGTGGCTGTCTTGAGCGTGAGGGGGCCGGCCGTCTGCTTCAGCGTCAGCCCGCCGTTCATGCCGCCCTTGACCGTGAGCGTCTCGAGCGAGTTGGCGGTGATGGACGTGAAGTCCATCTGCCCGTTGCACGTCAGCGACTTGATGGCGGCGTTGTGCGTGTCGAAGGTCCAGGTGTTGGCCGATGAGCCGACCTTGACGCTGCCGACCGCACCGCTGCGGTAGTTGGTGTCCCAGGCGCCGCTGACCTGCCCGCCCACCGTGATGGAGCCGATGCCGAAGACGTTGTCGATTTTGCCGGTAAAGTCGCCGCCGATCTTCACCGTGCCCAGGAACGGCGCCTGGATGTAGCCCGTGCCCATGCTGCCGCCGATGGTGAGGCCGACGATCTGGCTGCTGAAGATGATGCTTGAGCCATCTCCGACGGAGCCGAGAACAGTCACCGTGCTCTTGAGGGTGCTCGGGTAGAAGATGAGTTGCCCGCCGCTGGTGGTCTGTTGGCCGCAGAGGTGCGCGGCGGCGGCCAGGCTGTGCACCTTCACGCTGCCCAGGTACCCCATGATGGAGACACCGTCGCCGCCGTAGCCCGTGATGTCGGTGGTGGGGGCGTCGAGGGACTTGAGTCCCTCGCTGTCGTGTGTGGTGCGAATCCGCCCGACGTTCACGAACCCGTTGCCGCCGCCCTTCTTCACAACGCCGATCTTCAGCGCGCTCGCCACCGGATCCGTGTTGTTCAGGATGATCTGCTGAAGGCCCGCGCCATCGGGGGTGATGGCCATGGTTCCCGGACCGGTCAGGCGGACCGTGACCTGGTCGCCGTCCACGTCCGCGAAACTGTACGGGTTGGCGCTCAGCAGCACACGGGCCTCCAGCGGTTCCATGACCGGCGCCTGGGCCTTACGGGGAAGGAGCCACTTCGCCTGGTTCGCCATCTGCACGCCTCCTTGTCTTGTTCTGCGCCATTCCCAGGCCTCCTGGGATAGAATGCGCGTCCCAGCAACGGCGCGCCCGTTGACGCCAACGGCACTCGACCCCCCTTCTGATCTTCTCGCAGAACGAAAACCCCGGCTGGAGGTCCTGGGCGCACGTTTGGAGCGGACGGAATCCTACCCCCCGGCCAAGCGGGCCGCAATGGCTCTCTCACGATCCGTGGTCGTGCCCAGCCACGCTGGGTGGCCTGGTCACCCGCTCTTGGGTGACCCGGCGGAATCCGGCGCAGGCTTCCGCATGGCCGCGCCAAGGCGCGTGGCGACCGAACCCATCGTTTTCGCTTGCATCCCCGCGTCGGACGGTCTATAGATAGCCGTCGGCCGCGGCGTTGGCGCGGCGTACGGGCAACCGGGGTTCCTCGCGATGCGTCGGAGCGCAACCATGAGCAAACGGCTTTTGCTGTTGGCCGCAGGCATTCTGGCGGCCTGTCTGGTCGCCTTTATCGGCGGAGGATGCGGCCCGAAGAAGGTGGTCGTGGTCGACTATGCCGCCATGGAGCCCGCCGCGCGGCTCCTCAACGCCGAGGCGGACGGCCCGATGGCCGAGGGCGCGCTGGCGGCCCTCGACGGCCTGCTGGGCGACCCGTCGGCCCTGATCCGCGCCGAGGCGGCCCAGACCCTGGGCGCGTGGGGCGCCGTGTGCGATCCCGGCCTCGCCCTGCCCGCCCTCGGCAGCCCGGACGCGCTGGTGCGCGGCATGGCCCAGGCGGCGTACATGGAAAGTAACGCCTACGGCCTCGCGCCGGTGGCGATGGGGAGTTGGGTCCTGGAGGTCCCGCCGCCGATCCTGACGGCGCTGGGGGACTGCGGCGATCCCGCCGGCCTGGTCGACGTCAAGAAACTGATTCTCGCGCAGCAAGAGGCGTTTCGCGGCGAACTGGACGTCGCCCCGGACACCGCCGTGCTGGCGGCCGACCTTCTGGCCCGCGTGGGCGACGACGGGGCCCGCCGCGTCCTCCTCCGCATCGTCGAGACCGGCAGCGGGCTGGCCGTGGCCAAGGCGACGCGGGCCTGCGTCCGCGATGACATGGGGCTGGGCCCGACCCTCCTGCCCGTCGCGTTCAAGAACCCCCACGTGGCGGTCCGCCGTGCGGTCATGGCGGCCCTGGTGGCCCTGCCCGATTCCCGGCTGAAGGCGATGCCGATCAAGGCCCTCGGCGATTCGGACCCGATGACTCGCCACAACGCCATCCGCGCCCTCGGCAACATGGCCGGGGCGGCGCCCGTGGAGGTCCTCGCGCCGAAACTCGAGGGGACCGGCGCCGACCGGCTCGACGTGATCCGCGCGCTCGGCGCCATCGGCCTGCCGGCGGCGAAGGTCCTGCGCGAGTTCGCGAAGACGCCGCCCGAGTCGCCCGACCTTGAGGTGACGGCGCTGCTGGCGCTGGCGCCCAACGCCAACCGCGACGACGTAGGCTGGATCTCCAAGCGCCTCACGGCGCCGAGCAAGTACGTGCGGGCGGCCGCCGCCGCGGCCCTCGGCCGCATCTCGCTGCCGACGGCCCAGGCGGCGCTCGTGACCGCGGCCAAGGACAACGATCCGCTCGTGCGCGCCACCGCCGCGAGGTCCCTCGGCCAGATCGGCACCGTCTACAGCGCCAAGCAACTGTTGGAGATGCTGAAAGACGTTGATCCGCTCGTGGTCTCGATGGCCGCGGCGGGACTCGGGGCGACGGGCTATCCGGAAGCCGTCCCCGACCTCAAGAAACTGGCCCAGGCCCCGGTGCCCGAGAACCTGGTCGTGCGGCGCCTGGGAAGCGTGTACCGCGCCCCGCCGCTGGCGGCGGCCGAGGCGCTCGGCTGCATCGGCACGCCCGAGGCCGTCGCCTGCCTGAAGGAGTGGCTCGGCTCGAAGTCCTGGTTGATGCGGGCGCAGGCGGCCCAGGCGCTGGCGACCGCCGGCGCCAAGTCGCCCGAGGTGATCCAAGCCCTCGAGAAACTTCTCAAGGACCCCGTCAAAGTGGTGCGGGCCCAGGCCATCGTCAGCCTCCAGGCCCTCGGCAAGACGTTCATGCCCGGCGAGCTTCAGTTCGGGTCGTGAGCAGACGTAGGCCGGGGCAACGCCCCGGCTTTGCCGGATCAGCCCGAAATCGTGCCGGGGCGTTGCCCCGGCCTACATGCCTGACCCCCGGTTTTTCGGATAGGCTTTGAGCGAGGCGCCGGGCGGGCACACAATCCATGAACACACTCATCCATATCACACACGAGGCGCGCGAGAAGATGGGCGGCATCGGAGCGGTCCTCGAAGGGCTGCTCACGACGCGGGCCTATCAGGGCGCCGTCGACCGCACGATCCTCGTCGGGACGAGCGAGCTTCCCCTGCGCCAGCCGGTCTCGATGCCGGGCTCGGCCACGGCCGCGGCGTTCGGGCAGATCGAGGCCGCCTACGGCGTGCGGCTGCTGTACGGACGCCGTGCGGTTCCCTGCCCGCTGGAGACGCGGCGCAGCTCGGTCGAGCTGCTGCTCCTCGACGTGCGAGGCGCCCTCCCGGAGCCGATCAACCGTCTGAAGAGCGAGCTCTGGACGGCCTACCGGCTGGAGAGCGACCGGTTCGAGAAGGAGTGGGGGTACGAGGAGTGGGTCCGCATGGCGGCGCCGGCCCTGGAGGCCGTCAAGGTCCTGGTGGGCGGCGAGAGCGAGGACCCGCCGAGAGCCTCCCCGCCGAGAGCCTCAGGGTCGAGCAACGCCATCCTCATCAGCCACGAGTTCATGGGGTTGCCGACGATCCTGGCGGCCCGCCTTGGGCGGGCGCCGACCCTGAAGACGGTCTACTGGGCCCACGAGGTGCCGCCCGTCCGCGACTTCGTCGAACAGGACGCCGGCCGCGGACTGATTCTCGACCAGGCCCTCGAGACGCGGCTGGGCCTGGGCGATTACGGGGCGCGGTTGCGCGAGGCCGGCGGGTACAAGCACGCCCTCGTCAGCCGGGCCTGCCACAGCCATCGCGTGTTCGCGGTCAGCGAGCGCGTGGCGCAGGAACTGCGCCTCCTGTGCCCCGATTTCGAGCGGGCCTCGATCGAGGTCGTCTACAACGGCCTGCCCGTGCGGCCGATCAAGCTGGCGGCCCGCATGGCCAGCCGCGCGATGCTGCGGCGCTACGCGCAGGCCGTCGTGGGCTTTCGTCCGGACTTCGTTTTCACGCACGTGGCCCGGCCGGTGGCCTCGAAGGCCATCGAGCGGGACCTCGCGGTGCTCGAACACCTCGACGACATCCTGGCGGAGCGCGGTCAGACGGCGGTGCTCCTGGTGGTGGCGACCGACGGCGGGCGGCGCGACATCGCCCTCATCCGCCGGATGGAGGCGGAGTACGGCTGGCCGCTCAACCATCGCGTCGGCTGGCCGGACCTCGTCAAGGGCGAGACGCCGATCGGCCAGGCGGCCGAGCCGTACAACCGTTGGGCCCGCACCACGCGCGTCGTCCTCATCAACCAGTTCGGCCTGAGCCGCGAGACCTGCGGCGACCGCGTGCCCGAGGGATTCACGTTCCAGGACCTGCGCCAGGGGAGCGACGTCGAGTTCGGCCAGAGCGCCTACGAGCCGTTCGGCATCGCGCAGTTGGAGACGCTCGCGTTCGGCGGCCTCAGCGTCATCAGTTGTGTCTGCGGCTGCGCCCAGTTGCTGGCGCGCGTGGCCGGCGAGAACCTGCCCCGCAACGTCCTGCTCGCGCGCTACGGCGTGCCGCCGGCCGCGACGCCCGTGCCCATGGGCGAGGCCGACACCCGCCGCATCGAACACGAGGTGGCGGCCAAGCTGGCCATCGAGCTGGCCGGGCGCCTGCCAACCGAGACGGCGGACTTCGCCCGCCTCCTGGAGGAGGGCTGGGCGCTGGCCGAGAAGATGAGCTGGCAGGCCGTCTGCCGCGATTACTTCATTCCGGCGCTCGAGCAGACGATCGGCCGCCCCGTGGGGGCACGGCACGCCGTGGTACGTGTTTAACGTGGGTGGCACGGTCACGCGCCGTTGCGTGACCGTGCTTGCTCCCCCCATGTGACCGTGCACGGCCACGCAACAGCGCGTGGCCGTGCCACCCGGCAATCTCGTGTCACGCTAAACACGTACATGCCGTGCCCCTGCCCCGGCTGGATTCGGCGCGTGCGATTACGAATGAGAAGAAGCATAGGGCGTGGTCCCTCGGACCCCATGGTGAGAAGGAGCGGAACCATGATTCAACTCAAACGCATTCTGGTGCCCACCGATTTCTCGGAACCCAGCGAGCGTGCCGCCGCCTATGCCGTCGAACTCGCCAAACGGTTTGACGCCGAAGAGGTGCACTGCCTGCACGTGTCGGACATCCCGGCCGACCTGCTGGCCACCTCGGCCTACTACATGACGGGGCCGAGCGAGCAATTCATCGATCAGGTGCGCAACGAGAGCCTGAAGAACCTCGAGGCGTTCATCGCCAAGAACCTCCAGGGCGTGCCGGTGAAAAAGGCGTTTGTGGAGGGGCGGCCGTTCATCGAGATCGACCGCTACGCCCGCGACAACAACATCGACCTGATGGTCATCGCCACCCACGGCCGCACGGGCCTCACGCACGCCCTCTTCGGCAGCGTGGCCGAGAAGGTGATCCGCAAGGCCCCCTGCCCGGTGCTCGTGGTCAAGCGCGACGAGCGCGAGTTCATCACGCCGCAGGAGGGCGGCACCGGCGTCCCGCCGGCGACCTCGCCCCGCTCAATCGCTTGACCTTCCCCCCTCAGGCGTGTACCTTCGCCCTGCCGTGCACTCGGGCAGACCGAAAACACGCGCCCACCAAGGTTGGCGGCTAAATGGCGCGCGAGAACACTCGGCAGCATGACTTAGCCGCCCAGCTTGTCGAAGAGTCGCTGCGGCGACCTGGGCGCGTTGCCGTGATGCCGGGTATGCCGATCACCTGGGGTGCCGATGCCGAAACTCAGCGACAGCGTCCAGTACCTGAAGGGCGTCGGCCCGAAGCGGGCGGCGCTGCTCGCGAAGCTCGGCGTCGAGACGATCGGCGACGCCCTCCAGTTCTTCCCGCGCAAGTACATCGACCGCGGCAACCGCGTGCCCATCGCCGAGGTGGAGCCCGGCGTCGAGCAGACCGTCCGCGCGCGGATCATCGACATGCGGGCGCCGCGGTGGGGCGACCGGCTCGAGGCCCTCATCCAGGACGAGACCGGCGCGATGCGGGCCATCTGGTTCCACGCCCGCTTCCTCGCCAAGGCCCTCCACACGGGCGCGGAGTACCTCTTTTACGGGCGCGTGGGCGAGTACCGCGGCCGCCTCCAGATGCAGCACCCGAAGTTCCAGCCCCTCGCCGAGCAGGGCGACGCCGACTCCAGCCCCATCCTCGTCGAGTACCCGGCCACCGAGGGCCTCCAGCAACCGTCGCTCGTGAAGCTCACCGAGGAGGCGCTGCGGGCGGGCCTCGCGCACGTCGGCGAGACGCTGCCCGAGGCGATGCGCACCCGCCTCCAGCTCATCGACCTGGCGCGGGCCCTCCAGATGATCCACCGCCCGCGCACCATGGCCGAGGTCGCCGAAGACCGTCAGGGCCAGCGTTCGCGGAATCGGCGTGGCGGTCATCACGAGGTAATGCGGCTGGAGTTTCGGGTTGTCGGCGGCGGCCTGCCACTTGACCTCGGCCCGCTGGAGCACGCCGAACTTGTGCTCGCGGCTCCTCCAGGGCGACGTCGGCTGCGGCAAGACCGCCGTGGCCCTGTACGCGGCCCTGGCGGCCGTGGCGGCGGGATACCAGGCGGCCATCATGGCCCCGACCGAGATCCTCGCCACGCAGCACTATCACAACGTCGAGAAGTACCTCGTGGGCAGCCGCGTGCGGTGGGCGCTCCTGGTGGGCGGCCTGAGCGCGGCCGAGCGCAAGAAGGTGCTGCGCCGCATCCGCTTCGGCGACGCCGGCATCATCATCGGCACGCACGCCCTCATCCAGCAGGACGTGGCCTTCGCGCGGCTGGGCTTGGTGGTTGTGGACGAGCAGCACAAGTTCGGCGTGCTCCAGCGGGCCGAGGTCAAGTGGCAGGCCGCCGCCGACAACCCGAAACTCCAGCCGCATTACCTCGTGATGACCGCCACGCCGATTCCGCGAACGCTGGCCCTGACGGTCTTCGGCGACCTCGGGCGTACGACTTCGTCCGCCGGCAACTGGCCGCCGGCCGCCAGGCGTTCGTCGTGTATCCGCTGGTCGAGGAGAACGAGGCCCTGGAGCTTCGGGCGGCCACCGAAGAGGCCGAGCGCCTGGCGAAGGAGGTGTTCCCCGAGTTCAAGGTCGGCCTCCTCCACGGCCGCATGAAGCCGGAGGAGAAGGACGAGGTGATGGACCGCTTCCGCGGCGGTGAACTGCACGTCCTCGTCTCCACGCTCGTCATCGAGGTGGGGGTGGACGTGCCGAACGCAACCGTTATGATGATTGAGCACGCGGAGCGGTTCGGCCTGGCCCAGCTTCACCAGTTGCGCGGCCGCATCGGGCGCGGCGCCGCCAAGAGCACGTGCATCCTGCTGGGCGAGCCGCAGACCGAGGAGGCGCAGCGCCGCCTCCAGGTGATGTGCGAGACCACCGACGGCTTCCGCATCGCCGAGGACGACCTGCGGCTGCGCGGGCCGGGCGAGTTCTTCGGCACCCGCCAGCACGGGATGCCGGAACTGATGATCGGCAACGTGGTCGAGGACTACGACCTCCTGCGCCTGGCGCGCAAGGAGGCGTTCGCGTGGATCCGGGAAGACCCGACGCTCTCGCGGCCGGAGTCCGAGCCGATCCGCCGGGCGCTGGGCAAGAGGTTCCACGACACGCTGCGGCTGATTGAGGTTGGCTGAGCATCCATTTTCGATTTTAGATTTTTGATTTTCGATTGAAAGGCAGAAAGGTTAGAGATGCAGGAACTGATCAAGAGTCTCAAGGTTGACGCCAACGGCCTGATCCCCGCCATCGCCCAGGACGCCACGACCGGCGAGGTCCTGATGGTCGCGTGGATGAACGCCGAGTCGCTCGCCCGGACCCTCGAAACCGGCGAGGCCGTCTACTGGTCCCGCAGCCGCAACAAACTCTGGCGCAAGGGCGAGGAGAGCGGCAACGTCCAGAAGGTCAAGGAGATCCGCGCCGATTGCGACAAGGACGTCCTCCTGCTGAAGGTCGCGCAGGTCGGCGGCGCCGCCTGCCACACCGGTTACCGCTCGTGCTTCTCGTGGGTCCTCAAGGACGGCGCGTGGGTCGAAGACGGGGTAAAGGTCTTCGATCCGAAGGACAAGTACCGCAAGTAACAGGAGGCCCCCATGCCGGCGACAGTGGCCGCGGTTCTCGCCGCCCTGGCGCTCGCGGTCCCGCCGCCCCCGACGCCTGCCGAGGACATCGCCTTCCCGCCCGACGCCGACGTGCGCAACATCCGCGACTACGGGGCCAAGGGCGACGGTGCGACCGACGACACTGCCGCCCTCCAGAAGGTGTTCCAGGAATGCTCACGCAAGCACATGGAGATCATTTATTTCCCGAACGGCACGTACCTGATCTCCGACCAGGTCTGGTTCGCCGAGTGGATCTTCGTCCAGGGCCAGAGCCGCGCCAAGACGATCATCAGGCTCAAGGACAATTGCCCCGGCTTCGACGACCCGCGGAACCCCAAGGCCGCCGTCGGCACCACCGACCCGAAGCCGAGCGTCGCGTGCCGCAACATGAACTTCTCGACCCACATGATCAATTTCACGATCGACACCGGCAAGGGCAACCCGGGGGCCAACGGCATCGAGTTCATGTCGCACAACGGCGGCGGGCTGGAGAACGTGACCGTCCGTTCCGGCGACGGCGAGGGCGTCTGCGGCGTCGACATGACCCGCAACGGTCCCGGCCCCGCGCTGTGCAAGTTCCTGCGCGTCGAGGGGTTCAACCACGGCCTCTCCGTCGCCAACGGCGTGTACTGCTCCGTGTTCGAGTTCGTTGCGCTGGAGGGCCAGAAGGTCGCCGGCCTCCGCAACAGCGATCACCCGGTCACGATCCGCGGCCTGACGAGCCGCAACGCCGTCCCCGCCATCGTGAACGTCCGCGAGGGCGGACAGATCGTGCTTCTCGACGGCATGCTCACCGGCGGCGCCGCCGACACCTGCGCCATCGAGAACCGGACCGGCGGCAGCCTGTACCTGCGAAACGTCAAGACCGACGGCTACAAGGCCGCCGTGCAGGAGAAGATCAAGACGGCGCCCGGGCCGCTCGACGAGTACCTCAACGAGGAGGTCCGGTCGCTGTTCCCCTCGAAGGGCGCGTCGCTGCGGCTGCCCGTCAAGGAGACGCCCGCCCTGCCCTGGGAACCTTTCGACAATTGGGTAAGCGTCAAAGCATTCACCGACAAGGCGGTCGGCGGCGACTGGGCGCCGGCCATCCAGGCCGCAATCGACTCGGGCAAGACCACCGTCTACTTTCCGCACGGCAAGTACCCGCTGCGCTCGACGGTTCACGTGCGCGGCAAGGTCCGCGTCCTCCAGGGGTGCGGGTCGCTGATGGAGGCGGGCGACGACCTCAAGGACAAGACCGTCTTCGTGTTCGATAACCCCGCCGGCGGGACCGTGTTCGTCGACCGGCTGAGTTTCGGCACGAAGACCTGGGCGATGCCCCTGACCCAGGTGGAGCACGCCACGCCGCAGACGCTCGTGGTCCTGCACAGCCGGTGGATGTCCTACCGCGGGCGTCCGGGCTGCGGCGAGCTTTTCGTCGATGACATGTGCGGGGCGCCGTGGCACTTCGCGCCGGGCCAGAAGGTGTGGATCCGCGAGCTGGACGTCGAGTCGAAAGACCCGAAGGTTTACAACGACGGCGCCCAGCTCTGGGTCCTGGGCATCAAGGCCGAGGGCGCGGGCACGAACCTCGTCAACACCCGCGGCGCCCGCACGGAGATCCTGGGCGGCGAGATCTACCCCGCCTGCCGCGTCCCGGACGACGTGCCGATGTGGGAGAACACCGACGCCGCCCTCTCGCTGGTGCACTCGATCTTCTGGGCCAACACGCTCTACATCAAGGACACCCGCCGCGGCGAGACGAAGGAGCTTCGCATCCCCAAGGGCCACCGGTTCATGGCGTTCGTTGATAACCCATCGGCGAGATGACGAAGAACGCGGTCGCCTGCGGCTCCCCGCTAACCGTGAAGGCTGTCACTTGCCACTTGTCATTGGTTACCTGCTGCCCTGCTGATGGTCTTGCTGAGCGTTGTTGCCTTCGTCCCTCCGTCCCTCGGCCTCTTCGTCCCTCATTTCTCATTTCGCACTTCGCATTTCGCATTCCCCACTCCGCACTCCGCATTCTGCACTCCGCACTCCGCCCTGTGCCAAACGTTCCCGATTGCGATAAGGCGTTCCCTCGCCTATAATGCCGCCGTATGACCTGGAAACGGCCGCTCCTGATCTACCCCTACAGCCCCACGAAGAAGAGCGAGCAGCTCTACGGGGGGCTGGCGATCATCAACCCCATCGGGTTGGAGGTCGTGGCCACGGCCATCCGGCCGCTCGTCGAGGACCTGATGCTCGTCGACATGCGGCGCGAGACGCGGCCGCTGGCGGACCTCATCCGCGAGTTCCGGCCGGACCTCATCGGCGTTTCCCTCAACTGGGGCCGCGATGAGTACACCGACGCCCTCATCCACGGCCTGCCGAAGGACGTGACGCTGGTCATCGGCGGCCTGTACGCCACGCGCGAATCCGACGACGTCCTCGGCGAGTTTCCCGAGATGGACATCCTGGCCATCGGCTACGGCGAGGACGCGATGCGCGAGCTTATCCAGCGCGGCACGCCCGAGGGCGTGGCGGGGCTGTGGTATCGCAGGCAAGCGGGCGCCTGCCCCCCCGAGGCGCGGCCGGACAAGACCGGCCGCGGCACACGGCTTCCCCGGTTCGGCGGCGAGCTGGTGCGGAACCCCCGCCGCTCGACCCTCGACGTCTCGCACTTTCGCCTCGACCGGTCGGTCCGGCGATACGATTACCCCTGGCTCACGCTTAAAGGCGATAACATCATTACAAGCGTCGGATGCCCGATGGTCTGCGCGTTCTGCAAGTGGCGCGAGAACATCTTCGGCGAGGTCCAGCCCTGGATCGCCCGCGACCCCGAGGACGTGGTGGCGGAGCTCCAGGAGACCGACGCAACAATCGTGCACATCGTCGACGCCAACTTCGCCCATGACCTCCGGCGCGTCGAGCGGATCTGCGACCTCCTGATCGAGCGCGACGTGCGGCACCTCTACGCCTGCGAAATCCGCGTGAACGCCCTCTGGAAGGACCCGCGCCTGGTCCGGAAGATGGAGCAGGCCGGGTTCTTCATGTTCATGGTGGGCGTCGAGTCGTACCAGCCGCGCCTCCTGAAGGCGATGCGCAAGGGCTACACGGTCAAGATGTGCCGCGAGGCGTTCCGGAACCTCTCGCACACGCACATCCTCACGCTCGGCAACTTTCTCATCGGCAACCCCGGCGAGACCGAGGCGGAGATGCTGGGCGTCGCCGACTTCGCGGCCGACATCGGCCTGGACTTCATCACCCCTAACATGATATATGCGTACGCGAATACCGATATCGAGCAGTGGGTCCTCGCGCAGCCGGGCTACCGCGTCGAGGGCCGGCGGCGGTACGTCGTGAGCGACCAGTTCGGCGTCGAGGACCTGCGGCGCCTCCAGGCGCGGATCATGCTCAACTTCTTCCGCCGGCACCCGCCGTGGATTCCGTACCGGAAGGCCCTGGCCCACCCGATGGTCGAGAAGCTCGGGCGCGAGCGGATCCGCCGGGCCATGCTTCGGAGCCTGTGGAACCACGTCGCCGACGCGAACTTCCGCCGCCGGGCGCTGAAAAAGCTGGCCAAGCGTTTTCGCGGCTCATCGAAGGCAGCGATGGGGTAAGGCGGGTGTGCCGAGATTTTGTGGCAAGGTCGCCGCGGAGACTGGCACGGTCACGCGCCGTTGCGT
>JAPLML010000456.1 GCA_026387055.1 Planctomycetota bacterium
ATCCATCGGCCCATGGGGTTTGCGTGGGGCGAGGAAGGCGGGCCGCTGGACATGTGGCTGTCGCTCTCGCCGGACCTCAATAACTGGCGCGGGCACCGGCGGCTGCTGCGCGCCCGCCGCGGCGAGGTGGACTGGGAGTACGGCAAGATCGGCCTGGGCGCGCCCCCCTTCAAGACCGACGCCGGGTGGCTGATGGTCTACCATGCGGTAGACCGGAAGATGGTGTACCGCCTGGGGATCGCGCTCCTGGACCTCAAGAACCCGACCAAGGTAATCAAGCGAACGGATCAGCCGATCCTTCAGCCCGAGGCGGACTGGGAGACCCGGGGCGACGTGAGCAACGTGGTCTTCACCTGCGGCGCGGTGCTCCTGGGTACGGAGCTCTGGGTCTACTACGGCGGCGCAGACACGGTGATCGGCCTGGCGAAGGGCGATGTCAGCGAGTTCCTGCGACCCGGCGTATGAGGTCCCGCCGTCACTTCACCGGCGGCCGGTAGATGCGGATCGCGCGGATCGGGGCCTCGCCGATGATCTCGAGCGTGTGCCTGGCGTTCGGGAGGCCCTGCGCGAGCGTGACCGCCGCCTCGCGCGACGGGTCGAGCGTTTCCGGCGCCGTATACGTATCGACAAACATCGGCAGCACCTTCCACTGACTCTGGTATCCGGCCGTCACCTTGTTGGGAACGAACCACGCGTCGGGCGCGATCTTCACGCGGCCGGACTTCGAGACGAAGGGCTTGGCGCTCTCGCCGCCGCCGTCCTCGCCGGTCACCGAGCCCTTCACCTCAAACGTGAAGGTCTTGCCGTCGGGCTGGACCGAGGTGACCTTGAGCGTCCAGTCCTCCAGGACGAGCGGCTTCTCGTGGTCCACGCGGGAGACGAACATCGGCGACCACGGCCCCGGGCTGGGGCGGGTGATGCGGTAGCACTCGGGGAACTCCGAGGGTTTCCTGCCGTCGATCCGCACCTCGGCCGCCTTCGTCGCGCCCGCCTTGGCGGCGATCGCGTCCACGCGGTTGCCCTCGAACTCAAGGACGAGCCTGCCGCCCTTCCACTGCACGTCCTTGCCCACCTCCAGGGTGCGGACCCTGTCGCGCCAGGCGTCGGCGGGGAGGTCCGGCCGGTGCACCAGGTACCGCTTCACGATCTCGGCCAGCAGGTAGTTGCCGTGATCGTTGAGGTGCACGCCGTCCTTCAGCAGGTCCTTGGGCTCGAGCTTGTTGGTTCGGAGGTACTCGAGCCACGCCCCGCGGACGTCCAGGAGGGCGCAGCCGTATTTCTGCGCAAACTGGGGCAGGAACACGTGGTTCATCATGTGGTCCCACCACAGGCCCTTGTCGGCCTTCTCGTCGGGTTACTCCGGCGGCCACGCGGTGACGTGGTCCTTCTGCATCAGCACCTCGGCGGTCGTGCGGCTGCGGACGCTGCGGATGATGTCCTCGTACGTGTTGTGGGCGCCGTAGACCTGGAAGATGAGGAGGTCGGGGTAGAACGGGTACAGGTCGTGCTCGGCGGGGCGGATGAGCCACTGCGAGGCGAAGCCGCCGATCGCGCGGTTCTCGATCTCGAGGTCGGCGCTCGGGAACCGCTTCCGCAGGTCGTCGGCCACGCGCTTCCACCAGTCCTGCTCGGTGATCGACTGGCCGTAGAAGAGGATGCGCACCTTGTGGCGATGCTCCGGCGTACTGGTCGCCAGAAGGGTCATCGTGCGCTGGATGCCCACGCCCAGCACCGACGGGTCCTTCAGCGGCGGCAGGGGCGAGTAGGTCTTCGCGCCCGGCGTCTCGGCCCGCGCGGCGCTGCACAGGAGCGCCACGGCCACAAACAAGAGCCACAGGAAGCACTTCATCGGGGGTTCCCTTTCGTGTCCACTCCAAGAGGGTGCCGCGCGGCGGGTCTCCTGACCCGTACGTGTTTAGCGCGTTGCTTAGATAGCCGGGTGGCACGGCCACAGCCTGCCCGCCGCGGCGGGCGCCGTTGCGTGGCCGTGCATGGTCACTTGGGCGAGCAAGCACGGTCACGCAACGGCGCGTGACCGTGCCACCCACGCCAAACAAGTGCCCTGACCCGCCGCGCAAAGGCTTGACCGGCATCGCACCTTTCATACGGCGGCGGACGAGGCCCCTGCCC
>JAPLML010000410.1 GCA_026387055.1 Planctomycetota bacterium
GCGGTGATGTGCAGGCACGCGCTCATGCGGAGGCCCTTGAGGGGCTTCTGCCGCGCGAACCGCTCGCGGATCACCGCGAGGACCGGCATCGAGCGGTCGGCCCACTCGATGCGCTTCACGCCGTCGGGGGAAAGCTCCAGGTTGCGGACGTCGCAGTTCATCACTATATCCTGTAGGTTCAATGCCTGCCGGCCATACGAGTGACAAAGTGACGGAGTGACGAAGTGACGAAGGTTAAGCAAGCGTCTCTGTCACTTTGTCACTTTGTCACTTTGTCACTCCGTCACTCCGTCACTTCGTCACTCGCCGTACCGCTTCCACAAACTCCCTGATCTTCTCCGGCGACTTCACGCCGGGCGCGAGTTCGAGGCCGCTGGAACCGTCGACGCCCCAGGGCCGGACGGCGGCGATCGCCTCGGCCACGCTGTCGGGCCCGAGGCCCCCGGACAGGATGAGCGGCCGGAACCCCTCAGAGATCATCCGAGCGGCCAGGCGCCAGTCGGCCGGTCGCCCCGTACCGCCCTTTGGCCCTCCCGCGACGCGCGCGTCGACCAGATACGCATCGGGGAGCCGCCCCAGTCGCTCGGATTGTTTTCGCCACTGGCGGGCCGCCGCCAGGTCCCCCTCGGAGGCGACCCGAAAAACCTTCACAACCTTGAGGCAACCGAGTTCCGCGAGCGTCTCGGGCGGCTCGTCGCCGTGCAACTGCACCGCCGCCAGGCCGACTTCGGCCGCCAGGTCGCGGATGACCGCCGGCGATTCGTCCACAAACACGCCGACCGGCGCGACCCACGGCGGCAGGGCCCGGACGATAGAGCCCGCCTCCACCGGCGTCACGCGGCGGGGGCTCTCGGCGAAGACCAGGCCGATGGCATCGGCGCCGGCCTCCGCGGCCGCGCGGGCCCCTTCGGGCCGCGTGATTCCACAGATCTTCACCCGAACCCGCACGGCATACCCCCACGGCAGGCGCGATACCCTACGAGCAAGCGTGCAGTAAGTCAACGGGTTTTCACGGCGAGTGACTGAGTGACGAAGTGACGGAGTGACGAAGGCACGAAGGGACGAAAGCGCGAAGGCACGAAGGGCAGGCAGGGGGCAGCCGTCACTTTGTCACTCCGTCACTTCGCCACTTCGTCACTGCGTCACTTCGTCACTCTCCCCGCGTTTTGACTTGCTTCCGCGCCGCCTGGGCGATAAGGTAATTGTGGACGTGCAGAGCGAAAGGCGGTGGGTGAATGACTCGCACGAAACCGATCCTGCTGGCTGTGGTCTTCGGCCTCGCCGGCGTCTGGGGCGCGAGCGTCCTGGTGATGGGCCAGGTGGATTCCCTCGCGACCGCCCTCCAGCAGTATGAGGCGAAGGTCAACAAGAAAGTCGACCGCACCAAGGCCGACGACCTCGTGGCGTGGGCCAAGTGGTGTTACCAGAACGACAAGGCGGCCGAGGCCAACGCCATCGCGCTTGAGGGGCTACAGAAGGCCCCCGACGATCTGCGCCTGAAGTACCTGGCCTATGTCTTGGCGGAGACCGGCCCCGTCGCTGTGACTGGCGGCGGGGACACAATCGCCCCCAAGCGAAAGGCCGTCGGCATCAGCAAGGAGGACGCGGACAAGGTTTTCACGCAAGAGGGCGACCAGGTGATGCTGAAGTTCAGGGAGATCCAGAACCGCGTCCTCATCCCGAAGTGCGGGAAGTGTCACGGCGGCCAGGACGAGAAGGCCAAGGCCAAGTGGTGGTTGATCGTCAAGGACGCCAACGAACGCGGCATGCTGGCCGAGAACCTCCAGACCCTCCAGCCTTACATCGACCGCGACAAGCGCATGAGTAGCAAGATCCTCCTGGTGCCGTCGAAGAGCCCCGAGACCGTCCATGAGCAGGTGTTCAAGTCCAACAAGGATCCCGGCTATGAACTCATGGTCCGGTGGATCCTAAGCCTCAAGGGCGTCAATATCTTCGGCACGAAGTAAGAGCACTGCCGGTAGGACAGGCAAAATCATCGCGCGAGAGCGATGAGGGAAATGGAAGGCCGGTGATCAGCCGGCCTTCTGTTTTCAGGCACGTTGCCGGCGGCCTCTTTCGCCGAGACGCATCAGCAGCCGTGGGAAGCACGGCCGGACAAGCCGGCCGTGGCACGCGCGCGGGCCTTACTCGGCCGGCATCTTCGCCAAGGCGGCCAGCATCTCCTTCGCCTCCTTCGCGTAGTCGGTGTCGGGATACTTCTGGATCACCTGGTCGAGGTACGACTTGGCCTTGTCTTTGAGGCCCGCCTTCATAAAGTTGCGGGCCATCGAGAGCCAGCCCTTGCAGTCCTTGTCGGCGGAGGCCAGCATGGCCTTCTTCATCAGTTCCGGGTCGGCCCGCATGGCCTTGGCCTTGTCGGCGGCGGCCTTCCCGGCATTGGTGTCGGGGAAGCGCGTGGCGAGGTCGTCGAGGGCGGCCAGCGTCTCGGCGGTGCTCTTGGTCTGGCCGACCGTCTCCACCTCGGCCAGGGCGTTGGCGGCCTGGCCCTCGCGGCGCCCCCGCTCGATCTCGGCCTTGATCTTCTCGTCGCCCGTCAACTCCTTGAGGCGGGCCTGGGCCTTCTTCGCCTGCTCCGAATCGGCCCCCAAGGCGGCAAGCTGCGTGAGGGCGAGGCTCGCCTTATAGTAGTCCTTCTCGGCGATGAGCTTCTCCGCCTCGGCGGCGCGGACGGCCACCGCCTCGGCCAGCATCTTGCGGACGGTCTCGACCCGTTCTTGCTGGGCGGGATCGGCCACCTTCGGCAATCGGGCCAGCGCGGCGGCGGCGCTGCCGACCTCCCCCTTCTTGAGCCCCTCCTCGGCCTTGTCGAGGAGGACCTTGGCCAGCGCCTTGTCCTCAACCGACATCATCGTCGGCGGGGTCTTCTTCAGTTGGGCCTCGATCGCCTGCACGAAGGCCGGGTCCATCGGGTGTCCCGCCCAGACCACCTTCCCCGCCGTATCGACGAGGAACGCCGTCGGAATACCCTCCACCCCGTAGGCGGCCCCCACGTTGGTGCCGCCGCCGACCGCATAGGTCATGCTCATCTGCTTGGCGAAGGGCTCGACCCCGTCGCGCGGCTCATCGGTCAGGCCGATGAACACGACGCCCTGCGACGCGTACTTCTTGCTGAGCTCAATCAGGTGCGGGATGGACTTGCGGCACGGCGGGCACCACGTGGCCCAGAACTCGACGATCACAAGCTTGCCCGCCAGACCCTTGAGAGCGAGGGGTGGGGAATTCAGCCAGTACTCGGCCGAGATCTCCGGCGCCGGTCTGCCGACCATCCCCTGCGCCCACGCCGGCGCCACGACCACCAGCACCAGGAGGACAACTGATGACAGGACGATTGCCGAGGTTTTCATGAACGTTCTCCTCAATTTGCGAACGCCCAGCCCTGAGACCCTACGCACATTATACGACGCGGGCTTCACACCACAACGCACGATTTGTCGTGTGGCGCTGCGCGAAGCGGCGTCACGGTTCAGTGCGCTGCCCAGAACCCCGCCAACATGCGCGCCACGAAGTACGATAGGAGCGCCAGGGCCACCGCCCCCGCCAGGCCGATGGCAGCCAGAGCAAAGGCCCGACGGCGCCCGGAGTCCGCGGAATCCTCAAGGCCCTTCCGGACCTCCCGCACGGTGACGGTCGCCACCTTGGCCGCGGCCCACGCCAGGGCTTCCGCGGGGAAGACCGCCAGCAGAATCGCCAGCACAGGCTTGAACTGCTCGCGCATGGTCTGGCTGTAAGCGTCGGACTTGAACTCCGCCTCCGCCAGCGCCAGCCGCGTCAACCGTGCCTGCTCTTCCGGGCTATACGCCTTTACCGCCTTCGCGTATTGCGCGCGGATCACGTCCAACTCGCCACTGTCGAACCACAAGGTGCGGCAGGCCGGACAGCGGTCCACGTGAAGGGCCGCATCGCCGACCGGCACCCTGAACTTGGCCATCGCCATCTGGCACTGGGGACACGCGAGGCGAGCCAGGGAGTCCGCGTCCAGGGCCAAGGCGATGGTCGCGTGCTTCTCCTGTTCCGACCGCCAGAGCCGGCGATGCTCCCGGATCCGCGACAGATCGCCTTCCGCCACCACGGCCCCACGGCACTGGGGACATACATGGATCGGCGCCCCCTCGTAGTCGATCTGGCAGAGGGGAACCTGGCATTTCGGACATTTCAACATTGCTGTCACCGAACAACGGATCGTGGCCGTACCGGCGACGGCCTACATTGAACCTAAACGATAGACTCCGGCGTTGCGACGCCCAGCGTCTCCTGAACGGCGAACGGCTCGCCGTAGGCGCGGTTGATCTGGTTGCCCCAGAAGCGGTTGGCGTTGGCGACGTACTCGACCACGGCCCCCGCCTGCCTGCCGCGGCCCTCGTAGAACTGGCTCCGGTAGCACTCGACGGCCCTGACCTTCGTGGCGAACTCCTCGGAGATGTCGACGACGAACGTGACGTCGGCGGTGGTCCGGAGGTGCGTGCAGTAGTAGTAGAGGACCCGCGCGGGATAGTGCGGCTCCCCTTTCATGCGGGTCTTGGTGAGTTTGGCGTGGAACCGCGCCCGGACGGCCAGCTCGGTGGCGGCCAGGTGGTCGGGGTGGGCGTCGCGCCAATACGGGATAAACAGGACGCGCGGCCGCAGGAGCCGGATGGCCTC
This sequence comes from Planctomycetota bacterium, assembly GCA_026387055.1. Lineage (GTDB taxonomy): Bacteria > Planctomycetota > Phycisphaerae > FEN-1346 > FEN-1346 > JAPLML01. The sequence continues at coordinate 4,660 of JAPLML010000410.1, forward strand.
GGCCACCTTGACGCGGGCGGGAAGCGTTGCTCGGAGCTGGCGGTTCGGCAGGCCCAGGTTGTACCGCTGGGCGAGGCCGAGGACGGCCGACGCCGCCGCGGTCTCGCGGCGGCGCTTCGAGGGAGTGCCGAAGGGCGTCGGCTCGCCGCTCGTCAGGTCCACGACCGCCACGCGCCGGCCGCGGCGGAGGAGCTTGACGATCGTGCCCCCCATCCCGAGCTCCGCATCATCCGGATGCGGCGCCAGGACCAGGTACTCGACTTCGGACCACTTCGCCATGGCGGCGATCCCCCTCAGGTCCAGGGAGAATCGGGTGAGCGAGGGGATTCGCCCCCCGCACCCTTGCAGAGCATACCCCGAGAGCCGCCGGTTCTCAAGACACGACTGCCCGGAATCGCGCACAAAGGGTTATCTCGCGCGGACCCTTAAGCCGATACTAGCAGAGCACAAAACCGGCCGGGCCGGGGCTTCGGCCAGAGGCCGACAGCGCCATAGGAAGGGGGGTAGAGCAATGCTGCAGAAGATTGGGGCTTTGGGCCGCCACATGGTCGGCAACCGTCGGCTGCATCAGCGCCAGCGCGTCAAGTACGACACCATCCTGCGTGACCACCTGGGACGGGAGGTCTTCCGCGGTCGAACCACCAACCTCTCGCCCGGCGGGGCCAAGGTGGCAGGCTTCCCCCGACGTCAAGGCACGAAAGACGGACAGGAAGTGAGCGTTGAATTCTGCCTGTTACCCAGAGACCGGAGCAAGCCCGGCAGGCGAGCCGTCGTGCGGGGTCGGGTCTGTCGCGTTGAAGAGAAGGAAGACGGTCTCCTGGTGGCCGTTACCTTCGAGCAGCCGCCGAGCAGCTAGCCCCTGATAAAGAGAAAGCCCTTCGACGTTCTCGCCGAAGGGCCGGATTCTGAGGATGGGGTGAGCGCGAGGCACACCCTCGAACCGTGGGCCAAGGCTTACCTGAAACACTTCGCCAGCCCGCTCTCCACGGACGTCTGCATCGTCGCGCAGTGGATTTCTCAACCGGCCGGTCGCCAAAACACCTGCGACCTGCGACGCCAGAGGTCGCGTATATGTAACCAGGCAGGTAAGCCACGGCAGCAAGGCCACCCGCCAATCTGGTGAAACGTGCCCAGACTTTGGTGTTGCGGAAGCAAGGACAACTTGCTAGCATTTAGACTACAGTGGCGGAAACCGTTCATCATATCACGCCAAGGGGGCATGAGGCATTGGAGGCTGACGTGTTAGTGGATTCCGAATCCCAGGGCCTGTAGGTGTCTAAGGCCGTGAACCGAGCCTGGCGCGAGGCTTATGGTACTAAGCCTTCGAGAGATAGGAGTAAACAATGACTGATTACCAATCCGTCGCGAAGAAAGCCGAAGAAGCTGTGGCTTCCATGAAGGATCAGAAGCTCAAAGAGATAGCCTTTGCCCAGATACTCGCCCAGCTTCTGTCACCGGGAAAACCTTCTCGCACACGCGGGGACCTCACCTCCGGAGAAAACCGGGTGAGAGAAGGAGCTCCCGGCCAAGGCAAAAAGAAGGCCGGAACGATCTCGTTTCTGCGGGACCTGGCAAAGGAGGGTTACTTCAAGACGCCGCGCAACGTCAAAGCCATTCTGGATGAATTGGCCGGGCAGAGCCACCATCTACGCGGTTCGGACCTCACCTGGCCTTTGCAGCAACTGTGTCACGACAAGGTTCTCCGCCGGAAGAAAATGGCGCCTGAAGCAGATAAACCGGCCGTGTGGCATTGGTCCGACTACTGACCATGAAAACCCCAACACAGCCCAGGACCTTTGCCCTACTGGACGCTATCGATAGGGCAGAGTCGACTGCAAAGACCGCTAGGCGGAATAGGCGTGGATTGTCCGGCGGCGGATTCTATGCCACGAAATTCGCCGAATCTCACGCTCACGCCCTGAATTGTCTCAGAGAGCTTCAGATCAAGTGCAGGATTCTGGACGACAATGGGGTCAATGACGTGCTCGCTGAGGTCGGCAAACAGGTTGAGGTCTTCTTCGATCCGGCAGTAGACAACCGCCAGAGAGGGCAGGCCAAGCAGTGCATCATATTGCAGCTGAGAGCATCTATTCTGCCGACACTCGAAAAGACAAGAACGCGCGCACCCTCAGACAAGTTCTTCCCGCTTGAGCTTGTGAAAGGGACCCGGCCCTACATTGAGAGGGTTGCCCTGCAGGCGTCCGGCTGTTATGACCTTGGCTGGTACGATGCCGCGGCTGTGATGGCTCGCCGGCTTCTGGAAACTCTCATTATCGAGCTTTACGAGGAGAGGAAGCTTGACCACAAGATCAAGGATCGCGACGGTAAATTCCACTACCTCAGCGATCTCATCTCGGCCCTGCTTTCCGAAACAGCCTTCAACATCGGAAGGAATACGAAGAAGGCTCTTCCAGTCCTCAAGGACCTCGGCGATCAATCAGCTCATAGCCGACGGTACACGGCACGGCACCATGACTTGGACTCAGTCAGACGTCAATTGAGAGTGACGATCGAGGAACTGGTGCACCTGACGGGGTACAAATGAGAATCCTTACCACCGGCTTGTGCGCACGGGCCTACGCCGCGCCGCTCACCCATGAGGTTAGTTTATTCGCTGCGATGCGCACTTAGGCGCAGTTCAGGCACCTGCACCGGCGGTGGATGATTGAACTGTAGGGCGTGCCCTGGCCGCGAAAAGGCCGGGGCACTTCTAGACCTGGTAAAGCGAAAGCCCTTCGACGTTCTCCCCGAAGGGCCGGATTCTGAGGATGGGGTGAGCGCGAGGCACGCCCTCGAACCGTGGGCGAAGGCGTACCTCAAGAACTTCGCCGGTCCGCTATCCACGGACGTCCGCATCGTCGCGCAACTGGTCCGTGATGCCGTCCGCCCTCAACCTTCGAGCCTGTAACGCCTGTCCCACGGCGGGCTGTTGGTGCGTGGATCAACCCGTGGGCTTCGGCCTCCTCCCGTACCACTGGTACAACACGCCGAACGTGCACTTCTGCACGGTCAAGGACTTCCGGGAGTTCTGCGACCGGCAGAGGCTCGAGCGTGAGGCCGAGATCTTTTTGGCCGCCCGCTACGGGCGCATCTCCTGGCTGCTGGCCAACTGGCGCGCGGGCATCGCCATCTTCCAGGTCCAGCGGGCCGAGCAGCCCCAGGCCGCGCCCCAGAGCGATCAGCGTCCCGAGGCAGGGCCCCTCCCGCTGTCGCTGATTGCACCTTCCGTGTCGCCGCAAAGTGATAATGTCCGGTTTCCGCAAAGTAGAATTGTCCTCTTTTCGGGGCTGCCCCCGAGGGAGGACAAGGAGTGGAACTGCGGATGAGCCGGAAGGAACGGGATCGGTTGAAGGTGGCGGCGGCATT
>JAPLML010000569.1 GCA_026387055.1 Planctomycetota bacterium
GCGAGCGCCGTGCGTTCGAACGCGAACACGCCCTCATCACGTACCACAACCTCGCGGTCGGCAAGGTCATGTTCCTCGCGTTCGACCACACGTGGCGGCTGCGGTACCGCGTGGGCGACACGTACCATCACCGGTTCTGGGGCCAGGTGCTGCGGTGGGCGACCGCCAACAAGCTCCCCGCCGGCACCGAGACCGTCAAGCTCGGCACCGACCGCACCCGGTACACGCCCAACGCCCCGGTGCGAGTCCAGGCCAAATTGGCTAAGAAGGACTTCACCCCAATCGTATCAAACGATGTGGGGGTCAATGTCTACAAGGGCCAGCAACTGGTCCTCAGCCGCAAGCTCGATTACGTGAAGGATTCCGCGGGCATGTACGCGGGCGAGCTGGGCGCGCTCGAGAGCGGCACGTACCGCGTGGAACTCGACGCCCCGCCCGCCCGGCCCGTGCTGGCCGAGGAGAACGTCGACAAGGTCGTCACGGAATTCTCGGTCGATCCCTCGATGCCGGCCGAGCAGGCCGAGCTCGTGCCCGACCGCGGCCTGCTGAGCCGCCTGGCGAACCTCACCGGCGGCGCAGTGGTCGATCCGTCGCACGCCGACCGCGTGCTGTCGAGTCTCGGCCCGGTCACCGAGAAGGAGACCGAGCGGCACGAGTACGTCATCTGGGACTCCTGGCCGCTCTTGGCCGTGATGGTGCTGCTGGCCACGGCGGAATGGCTGCTCAGGAAGAAAGTGGGGTTGGCCTGATGAGAAACTCTTCGCCGATTCATTTGAGTGAGTTGCCCCCTTCGATCTCCCGGGCGCTTCAGCGGCTGATCCGGCGCGTGCGCAGGGTCGTCCTCGTGCGGGGCCTCTCGGCGTTCGTCGCGGCCCTGGTGGGGTCGCTCCTGCTGGTCATGGCCATCGATTTCAGCGTGGTCCTGTTCTCGCAATGGTCGCGCTGGGTCCTGACCCTGTCGGCCCTGGCGTTCTCGGCGGGCGTGGCGATCTGGTTCCTCATCTTGCCCCTGGCCCGGACCATCACGATGACGGGCATCGCGCGGTTCATCGAGACGCGCCATCCGGAGCTCCAGGAGCGTCTGAGCTCGGCCGTCGAGCTCCTGACGAGCAAGGACGCGCCCGAGATCCGCGGCTCGGAGGCCCTCATCGGCGCCTTGGCGGAGGAGGCCACCCACGACGCCGACCGCGTCCGGCCCCGGACCGAGATTCCCCTGAAGAGCGCCCGCCCGTTCCTCATTTCGGCGGTGGGCGCTCTGGCGATCTTCTTCGCGATCTTCCAACTCTATCCGAACGCGCGCGACCTGTTCCTGCGTGCCGTGGCCCCGTACATGAACCTGCCGAACGTCAAGGCTTACATGCTCCGCGTCAGCCCCGGCGACACGATTCTCGCCGAGGAGCAGCGTCTGGAGGTCGAGGCCGACGTGGCCAACCTGGCCGTCAAGCGGGCCACGCTCTACAAGGTCCTTCCCGACGGCTCGGAGCGCGGCGAGGCGATGACGCCCCTGCCGCCGAACGATCAGGGCGAGCGCCGCTTCACGCTTGTCTGTCCCCCGGCGACGCAGAGCTTCCGCTACCGCGTCCACGCGGGCGACGCCCTCAGCCGGTACTTCAAGGCGACGGTGGTCCCGCCGCCGCTCGTGAAGAAGACGGACGTGCAGTACAAGTTCCCCGCCTACACCGGCAAGGAGCCCATGACGGACACTGCCGGCGCGGGCGACATCCGCGCCGTCTCCGGAACCGTGGCCACGGTCTCGGCCGTGACGAACAAGCGCGTCAAGACGGCGGAGCTCAGGATCAACGGCCAGCCTGCCCCCCAGCAGGGCATCCAGGTCAAGGAGTCGCCCGAGGGCGCGTCGCTGTGCCAGTTCGAGATCAAGCTGGCACCCAAGATGCGCGGCCGCTGGGCCCTTATCCTGACCGATGGCTACGGCTTCACGAAGTCCTCGGCCGAACACATGATCGAGGCGCTGCCCGATGAGCCGCCGACCGTCAAGATCGTCACGCCCGAACAGAAGAAGCTCCGCCTCAAGCCCTCGGACCAGTTACCCGTCGGCTACGTGATGACCGACGACTTCGGCTTCCGCGGCGCGGAGTATGTGGTCGAGACCGATGCCCGCAAGCACGCCAAGGTGGCGGTGCCCATCGCCCCCGAGAAGGGCAAGGACCGCTGGTCGGCGGCGGGCACGGCTATGCCGCGCAGATGCTCGAGGCCGAGGAAGAGAGCATCCGCAAGGCCCTCGAGAAGATCCTCAAGGAGCTCAAGACCACCAAGCATGACTCCGCGCTGGTCAAGGACACCGTGGCGAAGGCCCCTGCCCTCACCGAGGACATGACGAGGCGCGTCGGCCGCATGCTAGAGCACCTGGGCGTGGCCAAGGCCACGACCGCCGAGCTTATCGCGCAGGTGGCCGACGGCCAGTTCTCCGGCCTTCTGCCGAAGCTGAACCTCCTGGGCGCCGAGGTAGGCGCCGCCAACGACCGCACCGGCCAGGTCAAGCTGGTCGACACGCCCGCCGATCGCGGCACGGCGGCTACCGCGGCCGACCAGCACGTCGACAAGGCCATCGCCCTGGTGCTGGAGCTTCTCAAACAGCTCAAGGAGATGGCCGAGACCGCCCAACTGGCCCAGCAACTCCAGGAGATGGCCCAGCAGGAAGCCCAGCTTGCCGCCGAGAAGACTGGCGCAGAGCCCGAGAAGGCCCAAGCCGCCGCCGAATGGCAGAAGGAGCAGGCGGCGCTCGCCAAGGAGATCGGCCAGCTTGTCAAGGAGACCCCGGCAGCCCTGCGGGCCCAGTTGGCCCAGAGCCAGCAGGCGGCGAAGGACCTCGCGGCCGAGGCCCGCAGGCTCGAGAAAGAACAGCTCGCCGTCGCTGCAGATACCAAGCAGGAGGCCCAGCTCGCGCAGATTGATAAGGCCCTCCAGAACCTTGCGGCCGAGCAGGCGGCCCTGGCCAAGGAGGCCGCCGGCACGCCCGTCGCCGCCGAACAGGCCAAGCCGATGAGCGCCGCCGCCGAGAACATCCAGTCCGGCGCTCTCGCCCAGGCCGTTGAGAAACAGAAGGCGGCAGAGAACGCCCTGGCGCAGAAGGCCGCCGCGGGCCAGCAGCCTGCGGGTCAGCAACCGTCCGGGCAACAGCCGAGCGGACAGCAGCCGTCGGGTCAGCAGCCTTCCGCCGAACAGGCGCAGCAGGCCGGGCAGTTGGCCTCGAAGCAGCAGGATATCCGCCAGCGGACCGAGGCCCTCCTGGCCCAGCGCCAGGAGGCGGCGGCGGCGATGGCCCAGAGCCAGACGTCGCGCCTCCAAGCGGAGCAGGCCCAACTGGCACAGGAAGCGGCGCAGCTCGCCCAGAACGTCCAGCCCGTCGGCGAGCAGCCCGCCCAGACAAGCCAGCAGGCCGCCGGCGACGCCCAACAGGCCGCCAACCAGGTCCCCACCGACATGGGCGCCGCCGCCCAGAGCGCCACCAAGGCCGGTCAGGAACTCGGCGCCCTCGCCCAGGACCTCTCCCAACAGGCCGCCAAGCAAGCCGCCGGCCAGCAGAGCGGCGCCCAGGAGCCGGGCGCGCAGGAGTCGGGCGCTCAGCCATCCGGGGCACAGGAGTCCGGTGCAAAGGAATCCGGCGGCCAGCCATCCGGCGCCCAGGAGTCCGGCGCGAAGGAATCCGGCGGCCAGCCATCCGGCGCCCAGGAGTCCGGTGCAAAGGAATCCGGCGGCCAGCCGTCCGGGGCACCGGAGTCCGGCGCAAAGGAATCCGGCGGCCAGCCCTCGGGTCACGAGAGCCCAAGTCCGGGCCAGATGGCACAGATGTCGCAGCAGGCCGCCGACCTGGCGCAGCGCCAGAATCAGCTTGCGGAGGAGATGCAGGCCCTCGCGGCGGGCCGCCCGCAGCAGGCGCTCGCCGCCGAGCAGGCCGCCCTGGGGCAGCAGACCGGCACCCTCAAGCAAGAGGCCGGCCAACTCGGCCAACAGGCCGCCGCCATGGCGCCTCAGTCCGGCGCCGCGCAGCAAGCCGCTCAGGCCACCCAGGCCCTGGGCCAGGCACAGCAGTCGGAGAACCAGGCTCAGCAGGCCATGGCGGGAGGTCAGCCTGAGGCCGCCGGCCCGGCCCAGCAGAGCGCCGCGAACTCGCTGGAAGCGGCGGCCAACGCGCTCGCCCAGATGGGCCAGGCCCTCGCGCAGGCCCTGTCGGGCCTGCCCGCCTCGCCGGCGAGCGAGGCCGCCATGGGCGCCCCGATGGCCCAGGCCTACGGCGCGGCGAGCGAGGCCGCGCAAAGCCCGTCGGCCGCCTCGGCCGCCGAGGCCGCTTCGGCGCTCGCCCAAGCCGCCAGCGAAGCCTCTGCCCAGGCCGGCGAGATGGGCGTCCATCCCGGCCAGGGCGTGCAGTCCGGCATGATGCCCGGACAGGTGCCTTCGCAGACGAAGAACTCCGGGAAAGGCATCGGCGCCGTCAGCATGAGCCTGACGGCCGCCAAGCTCGAAAGCCTCGGCATCAAGCTCTCCGATTGGGCCAAGCTGCCGGGCGAACTGAGGAACCAGATTCTTCAGGCCGCCGAAGAGGCCGGCCCCGAGGAATACCGCGTGCTGATCAAGCGCTATTTCCAGCAGGTCGCCAAGAAGGGCGGCGCCAGTACCGAGGGCGGTAAACCATGACCTTGTTTCCCATCGCGCCAATCCGAAGGAAGCGCCACGGCCGGCTCCTCGTCGCGGGTCTCCTGGCGGTCGGACTCGTCCTCTCGGCCTCCGGTCGGGCCGCGGCCGACACGGCTTCTCCTGCGCTCGCCAAGTACCAGCAGCAGGTGGACTCGGCCATCGACAAGGCCCTGGCGTTCCTGGCCAAGGAGCAGCGGAAGGACGGCTCCTGGACGAAGGGTTCCTCCGGCGGCCGCAACACCACCGCCATCACGTCGCTGGCCGTCATGGCGTTCCTGGCCAAGGGGCACACGCCCGGCGTCGGCCCGTACGGCGAGGTCATCAACAAGGGCGTCGATTACATTCTGGCCCACCAGGAATCGAACGGCCTGCTCGTGACCGGCCGCGAGGGCCATGGGCCGATGTACAGCCATTGCATATCCACACTCATGCTGTCCGAAGTATCAGGCATGGTGGACCCCGAGCGCCAGAAGAAGATCGACGCGTGTCTGCCCAAGGCCATGAAGATCATCCTGGCGGCCCAGCAGTTGCCGAAAGACGCCCAGAGCGCCGGCGGCTGGCGCTACCAGTCCGACAGCCGCGACAGCGACATCTCGTGCACCGGCTGGGCGATCATGGCGCTTCGGTCCGCGCGCAACAACGGGGCCGCCGTGCCCAAGGAGGCCATCGACCGCGGCCTGGGGTTCGTCATGCGGTGCCACAACCGGGGCGACGGCGGGTTCACCTACCAGCCGGGCGGCGGCTCGGGCTGGGGCCGGACGGGCACCGCCCTGCTCTGCCTGGAACTCTGCGGACGCCACCGCGACCGGGCGGCCCTCATGGCGGGCGAGTGGCTCCTCAAGCATCTGCCGCGGCACTACGGCGAGGGCGAGTTCTTCTCCTACGCCATGTACTACTGCTCCCAGGGCATGTTCCAGATCGGCGACGATTACTGGGAACGCTGGGCCACCCAACTCTACGACGTCATGCTCAAGGCCCAGGACAAGGCCGGCATGTGGCACAACTCCGGCGGCGAACAGGACGGCGAAGGCGGCGACTATTACTCCACGTCCATGGCCGTCCTGGCGATGAGCGTCTCCTACCGCCAGTTGCCGATCTACCAGCGTTGAGGGTGCGATGGCCGGACTTAGCGAAGCCGAACGGAGCGCTGTCCAGGACGTCGTGGAGCGTCTGAGGCGCCGCCTTGGCAGACGCCTGGTTGAAGTGCGTCTCTACGGCTCGAAAGTCCGCGAAACCGCCGACACTGGCTCCGACATCGATCTCGCGGTGATCGTGACCCGTCACACGCCCGGCCTGCGGGAGCAGGTCTTTACGGAAGTCTCGGCCGTGATCCTCGAGCGCGACGTGCTCCTCGATGTCCACCTGATGGACCGCCGGCAGCTTCGCGAACTCCAGCGCCTGGGGGCGCCTTATGCGGCGTCAATCCAGGAGGAAGGAATCCCCCTTTGAGCGATCTGGAGTCCCTCCTGATAGCCAAGGCGTCGGCCTCCTTGGAGCAGGCGAGACTGCTCCTTGACGCGGGTCACGTCGATGGCGCTGCCGACCGGGCCTACTACGCCATGTTTCATGCGGCATCCGCGATGCTGACACGCCGGGGCATGAGATTCACGAGCCACCGGGCCTTACTTTCCGCCTTCGGCAAGGAACTGGCCAAGACGGGCGAAGTTGATCCCAGGTACCATAGCATGCTGATCAGTGCCTTCGATCTGCGCCAAACAGCCGACTACGCCGCAGAAACTGGCGTCGATACAGAGCAAGCCCGCGACGTCTGCCAAGCGGCGACGGATTTCGTGTCGATGGCGACGGCCCGCTTGGGGAGGCAGCGCCCGGACAAGAGATGACCCGCAAACGGCGCCTTCTTCAAGGGCGCCAAGAAGAGGCCTCGCCTTCTCACTGCTTGCGCCCTTATCCCTTTGCATGAGCCGGCCCTTGTCGTTTTCTTTGCCTCCCGCCCGATTTGCGGGTATAATCCCCCGCTCTTGCCGGTCGCGAGACCGGGTGTCGAATGACCCCAACAGGCCGCAACGGAGGTGGACGGTGTTTCGACCGCAGATCAAGGTCCTCGATTGCACGATTCGCGACGGCGGGCTGGCCAACGATTCGCACTTCACGCTGGAGACCGTGCGCGGCGTGTACAAGGCGTGTTGCGACGCCCGGATCGATTACGTCGAGCTCGGCTACCGGAACTCCAGGGAGATGCTCTCTCCCGACGAGTACGGCCCCTGGCGGTTCTGCGACGAGGCGGACCTGCGCCGGGCGGTCGAGGGAATCGAGAACCGCGGCACCAAGATCGCCGTCATGCAGGACGCCCACAAGGCGCGGGCCGAGGACCTCTTGCCCAAGAGCGAGTCCGTCGTCGACACCATCCGCGTGGCCACGTACGTCAAGGACATCGACAAGGCCATCGCGCTGGAGAACGCCGCCCGCGCCAAGGGCTACGAGACCACGATCAACATCATGTCGATCTCCATCGAGTCGGACTGGGAACTGGACCCGGCGCTGGAGCAGATCGCGCACGAGACCGGCGTGGTGGCCTGCTACGTCGTCGATTCGTTCGGAGCGCTTTACAGCGAACAGGTGGACTACTTCGTCCGCAAGTACCAGCGGATCCTGAAGGACCGCGAGGTGGGCGTCCACTGCCACAACATCCAGCAGCTCGCCTTCGCCAACACGATCGAGGGGATCATCCGCGGCGCCAATTTCGTCGACGGCACCGTGTACGGCCTCGGCCGCGCGGCCGGCAACTGCCCGCTGGAGCTGCTGCTGGGGTTCCTCAAGAACCCGAAGTTCAACATCCGCCCGATTCTCGACTGCGTGGCCAACACCATCATGCCGCTCCAGAAGGAAATCGAGTGGGGGTACCTGATCCCGCACATGATCACGGGGATCCTGAACCAGCACCCGCGAGCGGCGATGGCAGCCCTCAAGTCGGCCAACCGGAATAACTACCGGGCGTTCTACGACAGGATGCTCGAGCTGGTCGAGTAGCGCTCGCCGGCGCCTCGTGGTGCGCGGCGGGTCAGGAGACCCGCCGCGCACCGGCTCGAGGGTCTTGCCCGGGCAAGTTGACCCGCGCAAAAACTGAGCCGGACGGAGTCGCCGTGGCCCCGTCCGGCTGCTGTCACCATCGTCGCCCCGGGGGGATGGGGCAACGACGGATCGTCCTTCAATGGCCGCCTGCTTGCTATCTACGCCCAGCCGCTTCGCACCTCCTTAACTCCAGAGAATCATTCGCGCCGTCCCCCCGGAAAGTCAACCCCCAAAAAACGAAATGTCCGCACGTGGCGGACATTCTCGTTCCAAAGACTTCCCGGCCACCCAACGACTACTTCTTCTTCGGAGTGGCTTTCTTCTTGTCCTGGCAGCCGCATGTCTTGCACATGGCCTGACCTCCTCAACGGGTCCCTGGGGAAATCGTCACCTCGTTATTATACCGGCTCGCCTGGCAAGCGTGCAACGATGTTTTCTTGATTCGCCCGCCTGTGCTCCCTATCATGGATGCCTTACCGGACACCGCGAACACCCGGAGAAAACGAGGCCACAATGCGAATCATCGACCCGCACATCCACATGCTGAGCCGCACCACCGACGACTACCGCCTGATGGCCGAGGCCGGGATCGCCGCCGTCTGCGAGCCCGCCTTCTGGCTCGGCACCGACCGCCAGTTCCCCGAGAGCCACCTCGACTACTTCAACCACTTGGCGACGTTCGAGCCGGCGCGGGCGGCCAAGCGGGGCATCCGCCACTACTCATTCCTGGGCGTGAACCCGAAGGAGTCCGAGAACACGGCCCTGGCCGAGAAGGTCCTCGCGCGGATCGACGAGTACCTGGCCCGCCCGACGGTCCTGGAGATCGGCGAGATCGGCCTCAACAAGAACACCGCCAACGAGACGAAGATGCTGCGGCGCCAGCTCGAGATGGCGGCCGAGCGCCGCGTCCTCTGCATCATCCACACGCCGCACGGGGCGGCGAAGAAGCGCGGCACGGAGATCATCGCCGACGTCGTCAGGAAGGTCGACCCGCCGCGGGACCTGTGCGTCATCGACCACTGCACGCGCGAGACCCTCGAGATCGCCCGCTCAAGCGGCTGCTGGACCGGCCTGACGGTGTACCCGGGCAAGCTCTCCCCTGAAGAGGCGGCGTCGCTCGTCCGCGACTACGGGACCGAACGCATGCTCCTCAACTCCTCGGCCGACTGGGAGGACAGCGACCCGCTGGCCGTGCTCGTCACGGTCGGCGCCATGCGCGAGCTGGCGATGCCCGAGAGCACCATCGAACGGGTCGTCTGGCACAACCCCAAGGAGTTCCTCGGGCAGAGCCCGAAGTTCACCGTCTAACGTCTGGATGGAGACCGACTGTGGCCGCAAGACCCGCCGACCAGCGCCGGTGTCCCGGCGAGAAATACGCCATCAGCGAATCCATCTGCCAGGGCCGCCAGACGCGCCATTTCCCCAAGTGCAAGCAGTGCAAGTGGCGCGAGGCGCCGGAAAGCGCGGCCGGAGACCGGGCCGAGCCGCCCCTGAACCTCGACGCCATCTTCAAGTCCTACGACATCCGCGGCCTCGTTGACACGGAGATCACGAAGACGGTCGCCTGGAAGGTCGGCTGCGGGACGGCCGCGTACCTGCTCTCGCTCCTGCCGCCGGCGGCCCGCGCCAAGCCCGAGGAGCAATGGATCGTCGTCGGGCGAGACATGCGGCCGACCAGCGAAGCCTACGCCCAGGAGGTGGCCGAGGGCATCCGCGCCACCGGCGCCGGGGCCCTGGTGATCGGCGACGTCGAGACCCCCGCCGTCTACTACGCCGTCGGCAGCCTGAAGACGCTCGGCGGCATCCAGGTCACCGCCAGCCACAACCCGGTCACGTACAACGGCTTCAAGATCACGGGGCCGGACTGCGTGCCGGTGAGCATGGGCTCGGGCCTGGAGAAGGTCAAGGAGATCGTGGCGGGCCTGGCCGACGCCTCGCAGCCGCCCATCGGCCCCGTGCGCCAGCAGGACATCTCGAGCGGCTACCTGCGGCACGTCCGCAAGTTCGCGGGCCCGATCCGGCCCCTCAAGATGGTCCTCGATGCCTCGAACGGCATGGCGTCGAAGTGGGTGCCGAGCCTGCTGAGGGAATTCAGCATCGAGCTGGAATCGCTGAACCTGGAGCGGGCCGGGCGATTCCACCACGAGCCCAACCCGCTGAAGGAATCGGCCCTTGAGGAGCTCAAGCAGCGGGTCCGGGCCACCGGGGCGGCGCTCGGCGTCTGCTTCGACGGCGACGCTGACCGCGTCGGCTTCGTCGACGAGGAGGGCACGACCATTCCGAATGACATGATCGGGGCCCTGCTGGTGCCCGGGTTCCTGGCGAAGGAGCGCGGCGCAACGATCGTCTACGACCTGCGCTCCAGTTGGGCCCTGAAGGAGGAGATCCTCAAGCACGGCGGCGTGCCGCGACGCGAGAAGGTCGGCCACAGCCACATGAAAGCCGCCCTGCGCGAGTCGAGCGCCCCGTTCGGCACGGAGCTATCCGGCCACTCGTACTACCGCGACAACTACTACTGCGATTCGGCGGTCATCACCCTCCTGAAGGTCCTCGCGGTCCTCTCGGAGCATCCCGAGGAGCCGCTGAGCGTGCTCGTGAAGCCCCTCCGCCGGTACTACACCACCGGCGAGGTCAACTTCGAGGTCGAGGACAAGAAGGGCTTGATCAAGCGGCTCGCCCAGGAGTTCTCGGACGGCAAGATCGATTTCCTTGACGGCGTGACCATCGAGTACCCCGACTGGTGGGTCAACGTGCGGCCGTCGAACACGGAGCCCCTGCTGCGGCTCACGCTCGAGGCCAAGACGGCCCAGCTCAAGGACGAGATGTACGAGAAGCTGATCGCCATCCTCGGCGAACCGTCGACGCACTGAGGCATCTTCGATTTTGGATTTTTGATTTTCGATTTTCGTAACCCATCGGTGATCAATGAGAACGGTTGCTCTTCTGATGCCGTTTCCGGAAAGGCACTATGACTTCTCTCGCCGCGTGCCACGGCACACTGCTGCCAAGAGTGCCGCCACCTTTCTGGAAGCGACACTAGCTTCCCTTCTCCTGCTGGCCGCCTCCAACCTCGCCTCTGCCTCGGAGGGCCGACCCGTGCCAGAGCCCGCCAACCACCGCACCGACTGGTTCCAGAAGGCCGGGTGGGGCGTGTTCACCCACTACCTCACGGGCAAGGACACGAGTGTCGAGGAGTGGAACCGGCGGGTCAACTCCTTCGACACCCAGGCCCTCGCGCGGCAACTGGAGTCCGTCGGGGCGAAGTACTACTTCATCACGCTCGGCCAGAACTCCGGCCACTACTGCACGCCGAACGCCACGTACGACAAGCTCGTCGGCATCCGGCCCTCAAAGTGCGCCGCGCGCGACCTCATCGCGGACCTTTACGAGGCCCTCCACCCCAAGGGCATCCGCCTGATGGTCTACCTGCCCGCCGGCGCGCCCGACGAGGACGAGGCGGCGATGAAGGCCCTCCAGTGGCAGAAGGGGCCGCACCGCAACCGCGAGTTCCAACTGAAGTGGGAGGCCGTCATCCGCGAGTGGGCCGAGCGCTGGGGCCGCAAGGTCGAGGGATGGTGGTTCGATGGCTGCTACTGGCCCGACGCGATGTACCGATCGGCCGACCCACCCAGCTTCGCCTCCTTCGCCGCGGCGGCGCGGGCGGGCAACCCCGACGCCATCGTCGCCTTCAATCCCGGCGTCCTCAACCCTATAATCACGTTGACCGACCAGGAGGACTACACGGCGGGCGAGATCAACGATCCGCAGGCCGTCCGGTGCGGCGGCCGGTGGGTCGGCAAGGCCCAGTTCCACATGCTGAGTTTCCTGGGGCCGACGTGGGCCGCCTCGCCTCCGCGTTTCAAGCCGGAGCAGATTCTCCAGTGGACGCGCGGTATCCTGGAGGCCGGCGGCGTGGTCACGTGGGACGTGCCGATCCAGCCCACCGGCGTGATCCCGCAACCGTTCATTGACCAGTTGAAGGCCCTGTCCGAGGGGCTGGCGACGACCGGCAAGCGTGGGAGGTAAACATGACGGCTCTGCGGAAGACTCTTCGTGTTGTCGTGTGTATCGCGCTGGCGATTCTGCCGTGGCTGACGATCCTGTCGGCCCTGGTGCTTCAGCCTGGCTGAGGGAATTGAAGCCGAGCCCTTGGAGGGCTCATGACCAACCCCTCAGCATTCCTCGATCGCCGCCGTTGCGGACCGCGCGGGAGGCGTACGTGCGCGTTCTGAGAACCGTCCTGGCGCTGGTGGCCCCCTCCCTCATCTACTCGTTCATGCCCTTCTGGGCGTACGTGATCCGCGGCAGGAATTTCCTCGCCTGGAACGAGGGTTTTTTCTGGATGGCCTCTGCCCTGCTGAGCGGCGCCGCGGTCACGTGGCTGCTGCACCTCACGCCCTACCGTTCCTGGCGACGGACGCTCCTCGTGGCGGCGGCCGCCGCCCTGCTCCCCGTAGGCGCGCTGGCGATTCTTGTGATGACCGGCGTGGCGTTCGTGGCCCCTGAGGACCTCCTTCCGCTCTACGCGCTGGGCGTGCATACGGCTTGCACGTTGTGCGCCGGCGCTCTCTGCCGCTTGCCCGGTCGGCGGCTGGCCGGCGTCTTGGCCGTGGGCCTTGCGGCTGTCATCGCCATCCATTTCTGGGAGTACGATCTGCGGAGGGCCGCCAGCGAAGGAGACGTCTCGCGCGTGCGGCTCATCCTGAGCCTCTTCCCCGATCACCAGGAGAAAGCGGCGGCGCTGTGTCTGGCCGCCTGGTCCGGCCACAAGGACGCGGTGAGCGTGCTGCTGGAGCACGGCGCGAATGTGGCCGCCCAGGAGGTTCAGACCGGGTGGACGCCGCTCCATGCCGCCTGCACGGGCGGCGGGCGCGGGGCCGCAAGGCAGCAGCTCGCCGGCGTCCGCCGCCTCCTGATCGAGCACGGCGCCGACGTCAACGCCCTCGACGCCCGCGGCCGCACGCCGCTTTTCCATGCCGTCACCGAGACCCCGGACGTCGCGGAGTTCCTCCTCGACAGCGGCGCGGATGCCGACGCCCGTGACTTCCAGGGCGCCGCCCCCATCCACCAGGCGGTGCAGAACAGCCAGGACGCCACGACCGTGGTCGAACTCCTGATGGCCTGCGGGGCCGACCTCGCGGGCGCCGACGACCGCGGGCGCACGGTCCTCCACTACCTCGCCGTCAACCCCTACTACGTCTCTGAGCCGATGCTCCGGTTCCTGCTGGCCCACGGCTTCGACATCAACGTCCGGGACCATGACGGGGCCACGCCGCTGCACCTGGCGGTGGGGGGAGGCTTCGGGGACTTCCCCGAGGCCGCCGATCCCTCCGGCCGCACGAACGGGGTGCGGACGCTCCTTCGCAGCGGGGCCGATGCCCGTGCCCGCGACAACGCCGGCCGGACCCCGCTGCACTCCTTCGCCGCCTCCGGCGTGCGGCGCCTCGGCCTGCTGAAGCTCCTCATCGCGTTCGGCGCCGACGTCGAGGCCAGGGACGATCTGGGCAAGCGGCCCCTCGACCTCGCCATCGAAGCCGACAATGTCCACGTCATCCGCGCCCTTCGCCGGTACGAATCCGGCGGGGAAGATCGTAAGAAGAATTGGCAGGAAGGCCCGCGCCTCCTGCCCGAGGGCGCCCTGGAACACGCTCGGTACGACAAGGAATGGCCATGCCCACCCGCCCTGTAGCCCAACTGACAACACTTGCAGCCATGCTCATCCTTGCCACTGGCTGCCAGGGCCAGGGCGGCGCGGCCGCGGGCGGTCCGTCCTCGAGCCCGCGGGTGGACCTCGTCGAGGCCTCCGGCCTCTGCATCGTTGCGGAGAGCAAGGTCGCCGTCGTGGGGGGCGACGAGACCCGCGCCTGCCTGTGGGGTGTCTCGCTCGACGATCTGGCGAAGCGCTGGGCACTCCCCTTTCCGCTCGATATGCCGACCCTCGACGACATCGAGGCCCTGGCCCCGTGGGGCAAGTACGAGCTGCTCGTCTGCTGCTCCCAGAGCCGCACCAAGCCGCACGCCCGCGTCAGGCCGGAACGCAATCGCCTGGCCCTCGTGACCCTCAGCCCCGACGGCCGGCAGATCACCGCGGCACGCGTGTACGACGGCCTGCGGGACCACCTGCTCGGCTACCTGGCCGGCCAGGCGAGTCGGCTGGTCGAGAACACGTCAGCCATCGCCGACGGCACGCCGGCCACGGGGGGCCTGAACGTCGAGGGGCTGGCCGCGTGGCAGGGGCAACTGCTCCTGGGCCTGCGGTCCCCCATCGCGCGAAACGGGGCGATCGTGATTCCGATCAAGAATCCCCAGCTGCTCTTCGCGACCGCCGGCAGCCGCACGCCGCCCGAGTTCGGCCCGCTCTTCATCCTGCCGACCGAGCCGGGCGAAGGCATCCGCGACATGAGCGCCACCGACGACGGCATCCTCCTGATCCTCGGACCGTCGGCGGAGGTGCACAAGGTGAAACCGCGGATCGTCCGCTGGGACCCCGCGAAGAACGAATTGAAGAAGGTGCATGTTCCGGGGTTCAAGAAGATCCAGAAGCCCGAGGGCATTGCCGTCGACCCGCAGGGCCGGCTGCTGATCGTCCAGGACCAACTCCCGCCCCTGCCGGAGGTCCTTTTCCGCCTGGAGATCAAGGACAAGGCTGACGAGGAATGACATAGACCGGGGCGCGCCCCAGCCTGCGGGCTCATGGCCCAGGCTGGGATTCTCGCAGGAAGGCTACGATCTTGTTCTTGAGGTTCGGCAGGTCGTTCTCCACAACGTGCCACACCAACGCCTTGTCTATCCCAAAATAGTGATGAACCAGAACGTTCCTCGTGCCGATGACTCGGGCCCAATCCACCTCGGGATGCTTCTGTCTGAAATCCGCAGACAACATCCGCACCGCCTCGCCAACGATCTGGAGGTGGTGCAGGATCCAGGTCTGTGTCAACTCATCCCGGTCAAAGGCATCGCGTCCCCTGGCGGCATACCGCTCTATGTCAGCGATGGCGTCCTGGATATCAAGCAAGCGCTGGCGATCATCTCTCATAGAGGCACCGCCTCCTTGAGAACCCGCTCCCGGATGCGCTCTCGGAGCCCCGGCTCGGTAACCACATCGACCTTGCAGCCCAACAGGTCCTGAAGGTCCATCAGCAGGCCGCCGAGATCCATCAGGCTCCGGCCCCCCTCCATGTCAACCAGCACGTCGAGGTCGCTGGCGTCATCGGCTTCGCCCCTGGCCACCGAGCCGAAAATGCGGACATTGTAAGCGCCACGGCGCGCGGCGATCCGAAGAATTTCCTCGCGCTTCTCCTTCAGGACCGCTGGCATATCCATGGCCGCACCTCACTTCTTCCTTGGCACACCCGCACGCCAGTTTACCATAGTTCTTCAGAATCTACACGTTGTCACCCGCTGGCGCCAATGCCTCGGCCAGCAGCTCCATCGGGTGATACACCGGCAGGCCGGTGCCCTGGGCAAGCTGCGTCCGGCACATGCCGCAGCTTGTGACGACCGCCTCGGCGCCGGAGGCCGTGAGGCGATCCATGGTCTCCCGCGCGATGGCCGACGAGGTCTCCGCGTTCTTCACCTTCAGGCCATACGTCCCTCCCATGCCGCAGCAGGTGGTGTTGGTGACCGCAAACTTCACGCCGAGCGCCCTTTCCAGGAGCCGCTTGGGCTGCTCTCCCCGCCCTGCCGCCCGCAGGTGACACGGGGCGTGGTATGCCAGGCGCTTCCCGCTCCAGGCGCGAAACAGGCGACTGTCCTTGTTCTTGTCGAGGAGCGTCTCGATCACGGTGTGGATGTCGGCGGTGCGGTCGGCCACGGAGCGGGCGCGGGGGTCGCCCTCGGAGAGCTCGGGGTAGTCCTCCGTCAGAGTGAGGACGCAGGACGGGCACCCGCTCGCGATCGTGTACCCCGCCTCGGCCAGCGGGGCCAGGCGGTCGAGGTTATAGCGCATGTCCTTCAGGGCGCCCTTGACGTCGCCCGCCGAGATCCTCGGAATGCCACAGCATTGCTGCTCGGGAATGACGATCTCGCACGCGAGGGCGCCAAGCACGCGAAGCGCCGCCCGTCCGATCTCGGGCTCATTGAAAAGCTCGAAGCACCCGGCGAAATAAGCCACCCGACAGGCGGGCGCCGCGGCCGAGACCTGGACCCCCTCGCGCAGCCTTTCGCTCGCAAACGGCGGCACGGGCGCATCGCGCCGGATGCCCGCCAGGCGCTCCATCACCCGCCGCGTGGGACCCCACGCCAGGATCGCGTTGGCGAGCGGCGCCGTGGTGCTCCCCATCTGCCCCATCAGGCGCACGTTGAGCATCATCCGCTCGCGCCACGTCAGACGCCCCTGGCGCGCCAGGCGCTGCTTGTGCTTGAGGACCAGGCCCGGCACGTTCACGTGGCTGGGGCACTCCACGAGGCACGTCTTGCAGTTGTAGCAGAGGTCGGCGACGGCGACCATCTTCGCGTCATCGAGGTCCTCGATCGCCAGGTCGCCCGCGACGACCGCCCGCAGCAGGTTCGCCTTCCCGCGCGGCGTCGCGAGTTCGTCGCCGGTGACTTTGTACACGGGACAGTACGTGCGGCACGTGCCGCAACCGTGGCACCGCCCGAGCTCGGTCGCCCACGGCTCGCGGTCAAACGCCTCGCCCGTGGGGCGCTGCTCGTAGCCGGGGCCCATCCGCAGGTCGCCCACGTAGATCCCGCGCCGGTCGGTGATGACCTTGCCCGGGTTGAGGATGCCCGCCGGGTCCCAGATCTCCTTGACCTTGCGCATCACGCCGTAGACCTCGCCGAACTGGAGCTCAAGGTACCCGCTCCGCGTCAGCCCGTCGCCGTGCTCGCAACTGATCGTGCCGCCGAGGTCCACGGTGAGCCGCGCGACCGCGTCGGCGATGCCCTGCATGCGGGCCACGTCCTCCGGGCGCCGCAGGTCCAGGAGCGGCCGGGCGTGGAGATTGGAGTCGCCCGCGTGCCCGTACACCGCCGCCTCGACGCCGAACCGCGTGAAGATCTCGCGCAGGCCCTGGATGTACTGGACCAGCCGCTTCGGCGGGACCACCACGTCCTCGATGAACGGCGTGATCCGCGTCGGCCCCGGCAGGCGCTGGAGAATCTGCACCGCCCGCTTGCGGACCATCCACAGCCGCTCCTGTTCCTTCGGGTCGTAGGCGTCGACGGCGCCGAACGCGAGGCCCAGCTCGTCGATGATCCGCCGCCGGACGGACGCGATCGACGCCTCGTTCGCCTCACGGCTGTCGGTCAGGAACTCGACCAGGAGGACCGTGTCGGCCTCCTGGGGCAGATACTGCTTCGGCACACTCCCATCGGCGCGGACGAGGTCGAGGAAGTGCCGCTCCATGATCTCGCACGCGCTCGGGTCGAGCGCAAGGACGTGGTCGACCGCCTCGCCCGCCCGCTCGAGGTCCGCAAACCACAAAAGGACGCTCGCCCGCTGGCTCGGCTTCGGCACCACCCGCAGGCCCGCCTGCACAACGATCGCCAGCGTGCCCTCCGACCCCACGACGAGGCGCGTCAGGTCATACGTCTCGTTGCGAAGCACCTCGAAGACGTTGTACCCGGCCGAGTTCTTGCTCGCGTGCGGCTGACGCCGGCGGATCAGGTCCGCATTCTCCGCGATGAGCCGGCGCGTGCCGGCGCAGATTCGGCCCAGGAGGTCGCCTCGCGATTCCAGGACCGCCAGTCGCGGGTCGCGGGTAAGCATCGGCTCCAAGCGGACCTTCGACCCGTCGGCCAGCACGACGTCCAGCCATGCGACGTAATCCTTCATCGACCCGTACCGGATGCCGCGGCTGCCGGAGGCGTTGTTGCCGAGGTTCCCGCCGATGGTGCAGAACGGTTCGCTCGACGGGTCCGGACCGAGCATCAGGCCGTGGGCCGCGAGGGCCTCGTTGACTTGGCCCGTGACGGCCCCCGGCTGCACGCGGACGATCCGGGCGGCCGCGTCGATCTCCAGGACGCTCTTCATGTACTTCGTGAAGTCCAGAACGATGCCCCGCCCCAGCGCCTGACCGCAGAGGCCCGAGCCCGCCCCGCGCGGGATGATCGGCACGCCGAGCTCGCCGGCCACCTTCACCGCCGCCTGGACGTCGGCGGCGTCCTTCGGCACCACGACCGCCAGCGGCAGGATCTTGTAGATGCACGCCGCCGTCGAGTAGGCCGTCAGGCTGAACCGGTCTGTCCACACGTCGCCCGCGATGCGGCCCTGGAGGGCCTTCCCGATGGCGTCGGGCGTTATGTTTTTGCCGGAGTCGCTCACCATGCGCTGTCGTCGTCCTCCCCCTCGTGCGCGATACCTATATTACCGGGTGGCACGGTCACGCGCTGTTGCGTGACCGTGCTTGCTACCCCAAGTGACCATGCACGGCCACGCAACAGCGCGTGGCCGTGCCACCCGGCAATCAGGCATGACGCCAAACACGGTCACGCGCCTTTGCGTGGCCGTGCCATCGATGCTATGTCCCCACGAGACAGACTCTCTGTCCTCGCGCCGGCCTTCGAGCTTGATTGCCCCGCATCACACGCATAGTATAGGCCCTGTGGAGGAAATACAAGGCGGACAAGCCGTGGCCAAGGCCATCGGATGCATCTCGGGCGGACTCGACTCGATGCTCTCCGTCCGCCTCATTCAGCGCCAGGGCATCGAGGTCATTGCCTTCCACGCCCGGCACCTGTGGCACCCCCTGCCCGTGGCGGCCGACGCGAAATCGCCGGCCGTGCGGGCCGCCGAGGCCCTCGGCGTCCGCCTGGAATTCGTCGACGCCGCCGCCGCCGACCTGGAGATGGTCCAGCGCCCCCGCCACGGTCTCGGCAAGCGGATGAACCCGTGCATCGACTGCCGCATCTGGGTTCTCCAGCAGGCCAAAACGCTCATGGAACGCCAGGGGGCGTCCTTCGTGTTCACCGGCGAGGTGCTCGGGCAGCGCCCCATGTCGCAGCGCCGGCCCGTCCTGGACCTCATCGAGCGCGAGTCGGGGCTGGAAGACGTGCTGGTCCGTCCCCTGTCGGCCGAGCGTCTGGAGCCGACCCGGCCCGAGCGAGAAGGCGTGCTGGACCGGGCCAGACTCCTCGGCATCGCCGGCCGCTCGCGAAAGGTGCAGATAGCCCTGGCCGCGGAGTTCGGCCTCACGGAGTATCCGTCGCCCGCCGGCGGGTGCCTGCTGACGGACCCCGGCTTTGCGTTCCGCCTGCGCGAACTGATGGCGCATAGGGTTCCGACGCCGGCCGACATCGACCTCCTGAAGGTCGGCCGGCATTTCCGCCTGGCCGATGGAACGCTGGTCGTGGTGGGGCGGTTCTACGACGACAACCTGAAGCTGGAGCGCCTCTTCCAGACCGGCGACGTGCGGATCGAGGCGGCGGAGGTCCCCGGGCCTACGACGCTCGTTCGCGGACAAACCACCCCGGAGAACCTCGCCACCGCCGCGGCCCTGACGCTCAGGTACACTAAGCGCGAGCGCCGCAAGCCCTGGCCCGTCCTCCTCATGCCAGTCGGCGGCGAGCCGCAGACCATCGCGGTCCCCCCCGCCGACGATGCCGAATGCAGGAAGTGGATCATTTCGCCGGAAGAACATGCGTGAATTCGTGACCGGTCGTGCGTTTAGCCGTCACCGCCTACGGCGACGGCTAGACGCGACTACCCCTGCCCCGTGCCGCCGAGGTCGACTTGCGGCGCCTCGCGCTCCACGGCCGACTCGATCTCGAAGAACTCGGCCGGCTCG
This sequence comes from Planctomycetota bacterium, assembly GCA_026387055.1. Taxonomy (GTDB): domain Bacteria; phylum Planctomycetota; class Phycisphaerae; order FEN-1346; family FEN-1346; genus JAPLML01. Next base: position 19,413 of record JAPLML010000569.1, read on the forward strand.
AACTTGAACATCCCGGCCATCAGGTTCGTCGGGAACATCTGGCAGCGGTTATTGTAGTCGCGGACGTTCGCGTTGTAGAACCGCCGCGCGGCCTGGATGCGGTCTTCCGTTTCAGTCAGTTGGTGCTGGAGGGCCAGGAAGTTCTGGCTCGCCTTCAGGTCCGGGTACCCCTCGACCACGGCGAAGAGTTGCTTGAGGGCCCCCACGAGCGCGTTTTCGTCCTGCGCCTGCGAGGCCGGCGAACCGGTCGAGGCCACCGCCCGCGTGCGGGCCTCCGTGACGCGCTCCAGCACCTCGCGCTCATGCTTCGCGTACCCGCGGACGGTCTCGACGAGGTTCGGGATAAGGTCGTAGCGGCGCTTCAGCTCGGTGTCGATCCCCGACCAGCTCTCGCGGACGTGGTTCCGCCCGCTGACGAGACTGTTGTACATGCCGACCACGATCAGGACGATGACGAGGATGGGCAGGAAGAAGCAGAGGCACCCGGCCAGGAGGCCGAACTCCGCGAAACCCAGGATTCCCGGCACCGTCTCGATGCCCGTCATCATGTCTCTCCTTGCTCTTGGCCCGTGATGCCGCGCGCCGTCAGAACGTACTCGGGAATGCTGGTGATGATCTCCCGGCCGATCGTAAAGAGCCGCCGCAGGTTCTCCGGGCCGCGCTGGCTTTCGCAGAGAAGGAGCGTGGGGCCGTTCATCTCAATCGTCGGCGCCTCGCCGCACGCCAGGAGGTACTCGATCAGGCGGTTATGGAAAATGTCATAGGCGAACTTGCGGTCGTCGCATTTCACGTGGTAACGCTCGCTGAACTCCGTGCTCTCGAAGTTGATGTCATCGTGGCCGACCCAGGAAGCCACTCGATCCAGCAGGTTCTCGCGCCGCACGTGGAGCCGCGCGGCCAGGATCGGCAGGCCCAGGATCGCTCCCTGGTAGTAGTGCGTGGTCTGTTGCTTGCCGCTGCCGGTCGTGTACTGGTAGTCGAAGAGGACGACCTCGCGGCCGTCGATGGCGCCGGCCAGAACGTTCGACGCCCGGCGCGAGTGGCCGGCGCTGAAGAGTTCGAAATGGGCGTAGCGGGTGGGAATGTCCCAGGGGTCGGCGGCGGAGTACGTCAGGCCCAGCTCGGCCGCCAGGCGGGCCATCGCCTCGCGCCGCTCGCGGGCCCGGATGATGCCCACGACGACGGCGACCACGATGATCGCGGCCACCGCCACAAAAATCACGCACGGGAACGGGCCGCCCATGTCGGCGAAGAGCAACGCTCGGTCCTCCTGCCAGGTGATGCCGCCGCTTCGGGTGGCGTACTGCTATCTGAAGCGACGCCAGTCTGCGGCGCTACTCCGTCAGGGTGGCCGGATTATAGGCCCGTCGGCAAAGAGCGTCAAAAGGAAAGGTCAAGGAAGAACGGCCCTCTCAACCACGGGCTGACAAGCAGCCCGTGGCACGTGAAAGACAAGGCCACGCCACGCAGGCCCATCGGCGGCCGCGCACGCATGAGCCCGCGCCGGTCAGGAAGCGGGAGTGGTCTTCCCGTCCGCCGGCCGCTCATGCCGCACGTAGTCGGGAATGCTGCGGATCATCTGCCGCCCGATTTCCACCAAGCGGACGATCCGCTCAATGCCCGTCTGCTCCGGGTCGTAGAGCACCAGGAGCGTGCCGCGCGTCTCGATTCCCGGGCAGCGGCCGCAGGCCAACAGAAACTCGATGAGGCGGGGGTGAAAGAAATCCTGTGCGAACTTGGGCTGGTCGCACTTCACGTGATAGCGGCGGCTAAACTCGTCGCTCTCGAAATTGATGTCGTCATGGCCGACCCACGCCGCCATTTTATCGAGAAAGCTCTCGTCGCGAAGCTGAAGATGTGGGGCCAGGATGGGCAATTCGAACACCGCCACGCTGTAGTTCCACGTGGTCTCGTCCTTGCCGCTCCCCGTGGTATATTCATATTCTAAGCCGAGGACCTCGAATCCATCCATCCGGCCCGCCAGGATGTGCGACGCCGACCGCGAGCTTCCCTGGCGAAAGAAGTCAAACGCGTCCTCGTAGCGCTCGGGCAGATTCCAGGGGTCATCGGCGTGGTACTGGAATCCCCACTGGGCCGCCTGCCGGATGTACGCCTCCTCCTGCTTCCGCGAGCCGAGGATGACGAAGACGACGATCGCCACGAAGGCCGCCATAACCAGCAGCATCGCCGGGACCGCCAGGCACGGAAGCGCCAAGAGGATTCTCTCCATGGCATGTGATTATAATGCCGCCGCCCTTCACGTGCCACGGGCTGCTTGCCAGCCCGTGGTTGAGAGGGCCGTTCTTCCC
>JAPLML010000524.1 GCA_026387055.1 Planctomycetota bacterium
GCCGACAAGGTCGACGACCAGCTCGCCATGAAGGTCTGCCGCGACATCGCCAAGGCCGTCGAGGCGGAACTGACCTATCCCGGCGAGGTCCGCGTGACGCTCATCCGCGAGCGCCGCATCATCGAGTATGCACGGTGACGACAATGATAAATGCTAAATGTTAAATGCTAAATAAAAAGAGAACAACGGCCTACGGCTCCGCCGTCCATTTAGCATTTAACATTTGACATTAAGCATTCTCCTTTAGGGAGTTCGCATGGACTTTCGCGCCCTGCTCATCGGCGACATCGTCGGCAAGCCCGGCCGCCGGGCCTTGGCCGTCGGCCTGCCGCTGCTCATGAAGGACCACCCCATCGATGTGATCGTCGCCAACGGCGAGAACACGGCGGGCGGTTCCGGCATCACGCCGCCCATCTTCGACGAGCTGCGCGCCATGGGCGTCGACGTTGTCACCATGGGCGACCACGTCTATCGCAAGAAGGAGGCCGTGCCGCTCCTGACCGAGTCGGACCGGCTCCTGCGGCCGCTCAATCTGCCCGACGAGGCGGCGGGGCGCGGCTGGACGGTCCTGGAGAGCCAATCGGGATTCCCGTTCGCCGTGATCACGCTCCTCGGACGCACGTTCATGAAGCCGGCCGCCTGCCCATTCCACGCGGTCGACAAGGCCCTCGCGGAGATCGGCGACCGGGCGAAGCTCATCTTCGTCGAGATGCACGCCGAGGCCACCAGCGACAAGATCGGCATGGGCTGGCACCTCGACGGCCGCGCGAGCGCCGTCTTCGGCACGCACACCCACGTCCAGACCTCCGACGAGCGCGTCCTGCCGCAGGGCGCCGCCTACATCACCGACCTGGGGATGACCGGCCCGCACGAGGGCATCCTGGGCCGCCGCAGGGAGAAGGTCCTCTCCGCAGTCATCACGGGGATGCCGACGTATTTCGATGTGGCCACGGGCGACCTGCGCGTCTGCGGGGCCCTCGTGACCGCCGACACCCAGACCGGCCGCGCCAGCGCGATCGAGCGCGTCTTCCTGGCCATCCCCGACGCCCTCGCCTACCCCAAGGAAGCCCCCAAGGAACCTTCCCCCCCCGAGCCCGCCGACTCCGCCGACAGCCTGGAGAATCCGTAGGTTCATCGGGCAGCGCCCCCTGAGCCGCCCGATGATTCCGGCGCAACACTCAGCGTGGACTTCGGCCGCATCAGGAAGTATGATGCTGTACGGATCCACTATCCGCGACGGGCGGGTGCGGAAGTCGCTGTGGGCCGGGAATCGGACGACGGACGCAGGACAAGCGGAAGCCGGGTCATGAACGCCTCGGCCAATCAGGTCATATACACGGTAGGCCACTCGAAGCATTCCATCGAGGCGTTCCTTGGCCTTCTTCGCCAGCACGGCGTGACGGCGCTCGCGGACGTGAGGTCCGCGCCCTACAGCCGGCACTGGTCCCAGTTCAACAGGGAGATGCTCGCCTCCTCGCTCGCCGCCGCAGGCATCGCCTACATTTTTCTTGGACGTGAGCTTGGGGCGCGACGGGAGGAGCCGGTGTGCTATGAGAATGGCCGGGTCAGTTTCCAGGAGGTGATGAAGCAGCCGTTGTTCCAGGAAGGGATTCGGCGGCTCCTTGAGGGGACCAAGACACACCGCGTGGCGTTGATGTGCGCCGAGAAGGACCCGTTGGACTGCCACCGGATGGTTCTCGTGTGCCGGGCCCTCAAGGCCGCGGGGGCTGATGTCAGACACATTCTGGAAGACGGCTGCATCGAGAGCCAAGAGGAAGCCGAGGCCCGCTTGGTCAAGCGGCTCGGCATTGAGCCGACACTCTTCGAGCAGGACGCCACGCGGGAAGAACTCGTGGCGCGTGCCTATGACGAGCAAGGCCACGCCATCGCCTATCAAACAGACGGCGGGGAGGACGAGCCGTGACCCAGGTACAGCCGACCGCCCGGCCGGCGATCCGCGTCTTTACGATTGGATTCGCCAAGAAAGGGGCGCGCGGGTTCTTCTCGGCCTTGCGCGCGGCCGGCGTCCGGCGGGTGGTGGACATCCGACTGAACAACGTATCGCAGCTTGCGGGGTTCACCAAGAAGGCCGACCTCGAGTACTTCCTATCCGCGATAGGCGGCATGGCCTACGTCCACCGCCCCGACCTGGCACCGACCAAGGAGATACTGGACGCCTACAAGAAGAAACAGATTGACTGGGCCGAATACGAGCGGCGATTCCTGGAACTGCTGCGAGAGCGATGCGCCGAAAGCCTTGTCTCGCCCGATGAAATGGACGGCGCCTGCCTGCTTTGCAGCGAGCCAGCCCCCAAGAAATGCCACCGACGCCTGGTGGCCGAGTATGTAGGAAGAACTGTGGCAAGGATCATCTGTTTGGCCAATTCCGTTCGACCTGGTGGTCGCTGTGTCGCGGGCAAAGACCCGGACACGGGAAAGTGGATTCGGCCTGTTTCTGATCGCCCCGACCGAGCGATTACGCCGGAGATGATGACCATCCGTGGGCGCCTTCCTCTGCTCCTCGACGTACTGGAGATGCCTTTGGCGGATTCGGGCCCGGATGACGGCTGCCAGCCGGAGAATCGCCTTGTCCTGCCGGGGCCCTGGAAGCGGATTGGCAGAGTCGCCGTAGGAGACGTGCTCCGCTATTGCGAGGACGACACGGTCATACTTCACAACCATCTGGCCCGCGTCTCTCCCGATTACTTCGAGACACTGCCTCGCGGGCAGTGGAAGTCTCTGCAACTGATCCGCAACAGCCGCGTCCGATTCGAGCCGGACTACAGGGATGCGCGGGACTGGCGAGCCCACTTGCGTGACGGTTCTGGCCGTCGCCTGACTCTCAAAGTAACGGATCCTCTGGCAGGCGCCTTCGCCCGACGCCATGAGGAAGTCGATGGCAACTGCCTATTGACGGTCAGCCTTGGTGCCCCGTGGCAGCCCGACGACAAGTCGAAGCCGCGGATGTGTTACAAGCTCGTTGCTGGAGTCTTGGCGGTGTGAAATCACGGACAACGGAGGCTCAACCATGAACCGGCGCGAATGGATGAAGAGGGCGGCGGTGGCGGGAGGGGCGGCAATGGTCGGGGTGGGCCTGGAGGCGCGGGGGGCGGAAACGGCGCCGACGGCATCTCCGACGTCGGGCAAGGACCTCTGGAAGAAGCTCCCGCGGTGGCGGGGGTTCAACCTTCTCGAGAAGTTCATGGTCCACTCGAACAAGCCTTTCGTCGAGGCCGACTTCGGGTGGCTGAAGGAGTGGGGCTTCGACTTCGTCCGCCTGCCGATGGACTACCGCTGCTGGACCGACAAGGACGATCCCTACAAGTTCGACGAGAAGGTCCTCAGAGAGATCGACCAGGCCGTCGAGTTCGGCCGCAAGCACAAGGTCCACGTCAACCTGTGCCTGCACCGGGCGCCGGGGTACACCGTGGCCAGCCCGCCGGAGAAGCTCAACCTGTGGAACGACGAGGAGGCGCAGAAGCAGTTCGACGCCCAGTGGGCGATGTTCGCCAGGCGCTACAAGGGCATCCCGTCGTCGGAAGTGAGCATCGACCTGGTAAACGAGCCCGACAACAATGTCGCCTTCGAGGGGTACGCCAAGGTAGTGCGCCGCGTGGCGGCGGCCATCCGCCGGGAAGACCCCGACCGCCTCATCATCGCCGACGGCCGCTCGTGGGGCCGCGAGCCGGTCTTCGAACTCGTCGACGACCGCATCGCCCAGAGCACGCGCGGCTACGAACCCATGCAGATCACGCACTACAAGGCGTCGTGGGTCGGCGGCGGCAACTGGGCCGAGCCCGCCTGGCCCCTCAAGCAGAAGGACAAGGTGCTCGACAGGAAGTGGCTGTACGAAGACCGGATCGTGCCGTGGAAGAAGCTGGAGGCCCGCGGCGTGGGCATCCACGTGGGCGAGTGGGGCGCGTTCAATAAGACCCCCCACGGCGCGGTCCTGGCGTGGATGACCGACTGCCTGAGCCTGTGGAAAGACGCCGGGTGGGGCTGGGCCCTGTGGAACTTCCGCGGCGCATTCGGCGTGCTGGATTCCGGCCGCGCCGACGTGACCTACGAGGACTTCCGCGGCCACAAGCTCGACCGCAAGATGCTCGACCTGCTGCGGCAGTTCTGAGGCCGCCGGGCCGGCGTTTTTGACCCGGCCGGGTTTTTGGGGTATACTGACGTCAAGGCCGAGGCTGATGACACCCGGGGCTGGCGCTGCCTCACGGCGGCCCGGCCCCTTGGGCTGGTGCGGCGGCCAGGGCGCGGCCGATGCCCATGGGCCACCAACCGCCGGCGCCGGGCGAAGTATGAAGAGGGGTAGAGCATGACACGCCGAGTGATTCTCCTGATGCTGGCGGTCCTGGCGCCGGCTGCGCTGGGTGCCGGGGCACCGGCCGCGACCATCCAGAACATCGTGGGCCAGGTCAGCATTGACAGCTATCGCGACCTCCTCGATAACCACCTCTACACGCACGCGGGCGATGCCCGCGGATTCGGTACCGTCGGCAATCCGCGGTACCCGGCGGCCGAGCATGATGCCGCGCGGGACAACATCCTCGGCGAGTTCGCCGCCCTCGGCCTCAGCACCACGCTCGACCCGTTCACGTTCACCAGCACCAGCGGCAAGGTCTACCTGAACTGCAACAACGTGGTGGCCGTGAAGCCGGGCGAGAGCCGTCCGAACGACATCTACGTCCTCGGCGCCCACTACGATTCCTTCCAGACCCCCGGTGCCGACGACGACGCGAGCGGCGTGGCGGCCATCCTGGAGGCCGCCCGGGTCCTCTCGTCGTACGAGTTCGAGGCCACGCTAGTCTTCATCGCCTTCGATGCCGAGGAGGAAGGGCTGTACGGCAGCAATCATTACGTCGGCGAGGCCACGGGCCAGAACATCTGCGGCATGGTCTCGCTCGATATGATCGCCTTCAACCCGCCCGGCGACCACAACAAGGCTTACATCTACGGCCGCACCGCGTCGGCGCCGATCAAGCAGGCGCTCGCCGAAGCCGTGACCGCCTACAGCAGCGGCATCCTGCCCGAAATCGGCGGCGATCTACCCTACAGCGACCACGCCTCGTTCGAGCAGCAGGGGTTCCCGGCGTGCCTGCTCATCGAGCACGCGTGGGGCGCCAACGGCAAGTACCACCAATTGACGGACAGCGTCGACACCGCGGGCTACATCGATTACGCGTACGCCACGGCGATGACGCGCGGCGCCGTCGGCTATGCGGCCACCGCGGCGGGACTCGTGCCTGAGCCGGCGACGATGCTGATGCTCACGCTGGGCATGCTTGCGCTCATCGCACGGCGCGCGTCCGCCACGGCGGACGGCCAGATGTGACCGCCCTCGCTGTTTCGTTGTTTCCCGCCCCCCGATAAGCTCTAATTGGGTTCATGGACGAGCCGCTGTTCGATGCCACGAAGGTCCCCGTGCCGGAAGAGGAAGCGCCGCAGACGGTCTGGGAGCTCACCAGCCGCATCCGCGATGCCCTCGAGACGGAGTTCCCCGACGTCTGGGTCGTCGGCGAGATCTCGAACTTCAACCGCCACACCTCCGGTCACGTGTTCTTCACGTTGAAGGACGAGCGGGCCGCGATCCGCTGCGTCCTCTGGAAATCAAGCGCCGGGCGCCTCTCGCCCGAAATCCGCGACGGCATCGAGGTCGAGGTCCGCGGCCACATCGGCGTCTTCGAGAAGCAGGGCAACTACCAGATCTACGTCTCGAGCGTCCGGCCGCGCGGCCTCGGGGCCCTCGAGGTCGCGCTGCGCAGGCTCAAGGAGAGGCTCCAGAAGGAGGGCCTGTTCGACGCCGCCCGCAAGCGCCCCCTGCCCCGCTTCCCGCGGCGCGTGGGGGTGGTGACCAGCCCCACCGGGGCGGCCATCCGCGACATCATCCAGGTGATGACGCGGCGGTGGCCGGCGGTCCAGATTGTCCTTGCCCCTGCCCGCGTCCAGGGCGAGGGCGCCGCCGCCGAGATCGTGCGCGGCATCGAGGACCTTAACCGCCTGGGCGACGTCGACGTCATGATCGTCGGCCGCGGCGGCGGCAGCCTCGAAGACCTCTGGCCGTTCAATGAGGAGACGGTCGCCCGCGCGATCTTCGTCTCGACCGTCCCGGTCGTAAGCGCCGTCGGCCACGAAACCGATTTCTCGATCAGCGACTTCGTGGCCGACGTGCGGGCGCCCACGCCGTCGGCCGCCGCCGAGATGGTCGTACCGGACCGGCAGGCCGTGGCGCAGTCGCTCGCCGCGACGCTCTCACGGATAACGCGAGGCTTGCGGCACCAGTTGGAGCGCCTGCGCGACGACCTCGCCCTGTTCGAGGGCAACCGCCACTTCCGCTTCCCGCAGGAGATGGTCCTTTCGCGCGTCCAGATGATCGACGACCTGCTGACGCGCCTGGCAGCCGTGATGCGCGACCAGTGGACGCGCCTCAGGTTCCGCCTGGAGCGCGCGACGGCGGGCCTGGCGCAGCACGCCCCCCGCACCGCCCACGAGCGGGCCGTCGGGCGCGTGAAGATGGCGGCGCATCGCCTGGCGACGGCCGAACGCACGCTCCTGGCGCACCGGTGGCTGGCCACCGTGGACCGGCTGTCCGGGCGGCTGGGGGACCTGAACCCCAACCGCATCCTCGCGCGCGGCTACAGCCGCACGGTCCTGGAGCGCACGGGCCGCACGCTCACCCGCGCCGCCGACGCGCGGCCGGGCGACGTGCTCCAGACTCACCTCGCGGAGGGAGAGCTCAAGAGCCGCGTCACGGAGAGCCGGGGCGCCCCGGCGGAGGATCAGAGTTCATTGCCACGGCCGGACAAGACCGGCCGTGGCACACCGAAGACACTGTTTGACGAGGAGCCTTGACACCGACATGTAGGCCGGGGCGCAGCCCCGGCACATGTCGCCGCGGCGACCGAATTGCCGGGGCTTCGCCCCGGCCTACATCCCGGGCGGCATGCCAGGCCCGGAAGCGCGCAAGCAAGGAGCACCCGATGACCCCTCGGCGAGGCCGAGAAGCGGATCAGCAAGCTCACCGAGGCGGCCTCCGGGGAACTCTCGACCGAGCCGTTCGAGCCGGAGGAAGACGAGGAAGCCGGCGAGAAGGGCGAGAAAGCCGACTGAGCCCCTGTGGCATGGCCGGACAAGACCGGCCGTGGCACACTACCCCGCAGGCGCGGAGGCAAACCATGTCGCATGAGCATGAGACGCGCGGCATCACGCGGCGGCAGGTCCTGAAAGGCGCGCTGGCGGCGGGAGGGGCGATCTTCGCCGCCCGTCCCTGGGCCGGCGCTTACGGCGAGCAGGCGGCCGCGGCGCCCTCGCTGCGCAGGCCGAACTTCATCGTCATCCTGTGCGACGACCTCGGCTACGGCGACCTGGCGTGTTTCGGCCACCCCGCGATCAAGACGCCGAACCTGGACCGCCTGGCCGCGGACGGCATGCGCCTGACGGAGTGCTACTCGGCGGCGCCGGTGTGCTCACCGTCGCGGGCGGGGCTCTTGACGGGCCGCTGCCCCATCCGCGAAGGCATCGCCGACTGGATCCCCAACAACTCGCCCATCCACCTCAAGAAGGAGGCGGTGACGGTTGCGCGCTTGCTCAAGTCCGCCGGCTACGCCACCTGCCTGGCGGGCAAGTGGCACCTCTCGGGCAAGATGGACGGCTCTCAGCCGACCCCCGGCGACCACGGCTTCGACCACTGGATGGCCACGCAGAACAACGCCGCGCCCAGCCACCGCAATCCCACGAACTTCGTCCGCAACGGCGAGAAGGCAGGCCCGCTCGAAGGTTACTCCAGCACCCTCATCGTCGACGAGGCCCTGCGGTGGCTCAAGGGGCGCCAAGAAGGCCAGCCGTTCTTCCTGTTCCTCACCTTCCACACCTCGCACGAGCCCGTGGCGACGGCCGACGAGTTCGCCCGGAGGTACCCCGACGTGGACCACCCCAACCGCGCGATCTACTACGGCAACGTGACGCAGATGGACCACGAGGTCGGACCATTGCTGAAGGCCCTCGACGAGATAGGCCTGGCGCGCGGCACCCTCATCTTCTTCACGAGCGACAAC
>JAPLML010000057.1 GCA_026387055.1 Planctomycetota bacterium
ACAAACTCTCCACCTGCGGAATGATGGAGCGGCCACCCTTCCGGCCAAAAAAGAGAGTCTAGTTCCACCGCGGCCGGAATGCAAGAACTTAATCCGCAGCGCGCCCATCAAGGTATCGCGCTGGATGAAAAAGATACGGCCGGTCAGGACCGGCCGTGACGAACAACGCCGCAGAAACAACGCGGCGGGCAAACCCGCCGCCCAACCCAGCCTCAGCCCCCGAGGGCGGCCAGCAACTTCGCCAACTGGTCCTTCACCGAGTTCTCCTCGGCGTTGAACGTGCCGGCCACGAACGTCCCGACCGGCGGCGCGACGGCCACGTTGTGCTCCGCCGCCACCGTGCTGTTCGCCAGGTAGCCTTCATAAGCGGTATAGGCCGCCCGCGCCTCTTCCGCCGTGGGGTACTTGATCAGGAACAGGTAGTTCAACTCGCCGGCCTTGTCGGTCGGATAGCCCATGAGGGCCACGTTCGTCTCCGGGCCGAGGGCCAGCATGCGGGCCATCGTCGCCGGGTCGCCCTTCGGCACGAACGGCAGCGACGCCAGCGTCTCGAACCTGTGCAGGTAGTACCGTTCGCCCTGGACCGACTGGGCCGGGAAGCTCTCCAGCATCGACGGTCGCAATCCCGGCGAGGTGATATGGTCGGCGATCCACCGGCCGAACTCCATCACGACCGGCGTGGCGTCCATCGAGCCCGAGTACTCAACGGAGACAAAGTACGCCCCCTTGACGAACCCCAGCGCCGTGTTGCTCATCCGGGCCGCCAGGCCCACCAGCGGGAACTGGTTTCCGGAAGAGCGGACGCTGAAGAGGCCAAACGCCTCCGACGGGCTCTTCATCTCGTAGAGGCGGACGGTCAGCTTCTCGCCCGCCGTGCCGCGAACGTAGCTGCGCGTCGCGGACTTCGCGTAATCGTAGGACCGGATGACGCTCGCCGCCGGACCAGCGTCCAACTCGATCGGCTCGACCGACTCGGCCGGGTTGGCGGCCGGACCGTAGACCTTGGCGTCGCCCTGGGCCTTCCAGTCGGTGACATCGCCGGCGGCCGGAAAGAGTTTCAGAAGGGCCGCATGCGGACCCGTCGGCTCGGGCTTGGCGCCGCCCTTCTCCTCAGACGACGACTTGCACCCCGCCACCCCGAGCGCCGCCGCGACCAGAACGAGCGCGAGCGCCCGCCAGAACCGCCTTCCACGAATGGCCATATCGCACCCTCCCTGTGCCTCTCGACCGCGCCGAGCGCGCACGTGGCGCGCGCCACAACGCGGACTATAGCGCGTCGGGGGACGGTATTCAAGTTATTTTGCCCAGCCGGGGTAACCCCTCAGTTTCGGGCGCCTGGCGTCTGAGAACAGCGAGAGGAAGGTACGAGAGACCGGCCGGGGCGGAATTTTATTTTTTTGCTTGACTGTATGTACCTGGTGTGGGATACATGCTACATGCCAAAGACCAAACGATCCCCCGACCATCAGGCGTTCCTCGAGGAACTGGCCACGCTCTGGCCCCTGGCCAAGGGCTCCGTCACCGAAGTCCGCAAGCCCTGCATCCGCCCCCACTGCCCCGCGTGCAAGGCCGGACGCAAGCAC
>JAPLML010000130.1 GCA_026387055.1 Planctomycetota bacterium
GACTACGAGACACAGGTTGACGATGCCCTCAAGCACAAAACCGCCGAGGTAATGGAAGTTTAACGGAATTTCAAATTTCAAGGTTCAAAGTTCGAAGTTGAATGCAACGGAACAAGCGCGGCGGGGCAGTCCTTCCCGCCGCGCTTTTTGATTTAAGCTGTCTTCCCGGCACGTCCGATAACCCCGGTGAGCGAGGGGCTCGATGGTGCGATGGGTCTGCGCCCTCCCCCCGGATGGCTCCTCGGAAAGAGGTGCTCGTATGGGCAGAAAAAGGTTTTTCGACCGCGTCCGATCCTGGTTTGGCGGCAAGGGTGACCCGGGCGGGGCAACCGGCCCCTCGGCCAAGCGCTGCATGCTGGAACCCGTCGAGGCCGGCGCCCGAACGGCGTTCGAACGCGCTGGTGCCGCCACGGTCGCCACGGCGACCACTGCTCCCGTCTTTGACACATTGGATCCCTTCGCCGAAGCGACCTCGTCGCAGGGCTCCTCGCCGACCTCCGCGGCGTTGGCCCGTGCCGGGGCTGACCCGGCCCCCTCCGGCGCAGGGCCAACGCATCTTGACCCGCTCGATCCGCCGTGGATGCAGTCGCTCGAAGACCTGCCGAGGCGCCTCGCGGAGTCGGTGACCGAGGCCGCCGGAAGCGCCCGCGCCCTTCACCAGATGGCGAGCGAACTCGGCGGCCACCGCCAGACCTCACGCGTCGTCATGGACGCCGTGCGGAGGCTGCCGGACCTCGCCGCCAACCAGGCGGAACTGACGCGCGACGTCGTCAAGGCCCTCGACCGCGAGGCGCTCCTGCTGGAGTCCATGTACGACGGGCTGACCGCCCTGCGGGCGTCCTTCCGGACGGTCGAGGAAAGCTCACGCCGGCACGTCATGGCCCTCGCCCAGCTCGAGGCCTGCCACCGGCAGGTGCTCCTGGAGTACCAGGGCATGCTCATCAAGGCCCACAGGAAACTCGCGTGGATGGCGTTCGTGGGCATCGCCTTGGGCGCGGCGGCGTTGGGGGGAGTGGCGTACGCTATCGTGACGGTGTTTGCCAAGTAGGGGCTCACGCGACGCCATTTTCGATTCTTTGATTTTGGATTTTCGATTGAACAACAACGGCGCGCCACGGCGATACCCGGCGCGCCGTCGTTTCGTTCTTTCAGATCAAAAATCTAAAATCGAAAATGGTTTGTGCGGTTTGCTCCCCTTGCCTCGCGGAAACAGCAGCCGGGGCTTCGCCCCGGCCTACTCGACCAGTCGCTGGGGGGCCTCCAGCCCGTCCCGAATCACCTCCAGGAACTGCGCCCCCCGCACCCCGTCGACCAGCCGGTGATCCGCCGACAGCGTCAGGGCCATGATCTTGCGGACCTGGATGCCTCCCTGCCGGAAGACCACGCGGTCCTCGACCGTGCCGAGACCCAGGATCGTGCTCTCACCGGGGTTGACGATCGGGATAAAACTGCGGATGCCGTACATCCCCAGGTTCGAGACGGTCATGCACCCGCCCTGGTACTCGTCGGGCAGAAGCTTCTTGGCGCGGGCCTTTTCCGTGAGGCTCGCCGATTCGGCGCTGACCTGGCGCAGGGACTTGCGGTCCACGTCGCGGACCACCGGCACGATCAGCCCCTCGTCAAGTCCCACCGCCAGACCGATGTGCACCTCGCCGCGCCGCTGGACGCCGCCCTCGACCCACCGGCTGTTGACGACCGGGAACGTCCGCAGGGCCGCCGCGCACGCCTTCAGGACGAAATCGTTGAACGAGATCTTCGGGCCGTCGCCCTTCGCGTTCAGCTTGTTGCGGAGGCACACGAGGTCCGTCACGTCGGCGTCCATCTCGAGGTAGTAGCACGGGATGGTCTGCTTGGATTCGAGCATCCGCTCAGCGATAATCCTGCGCATGGGCGTCAGGGGGATGATCTCGCCCGGCGTGACGGCCTCGGCCGCCGGGACGGCCGCCGCGGCGCGAAGCACGTCGTCCTTCATCACCTTGCCGGCGTGACCCGCCCCCGCAACGGCCGTCAGGTCGATGCCTTCCCGCTCGGCGATCCTGCGGGCGACGGGGCTGGCCCGGACGGCACGGGCCGCCTTGGCGTGGGCCTGGACGTCGGCCTCGACGATCCGCCCGCCGGGGCCGGTGCCCTTGACTCGCTCCAGGTTCACGAGCAACTCGCGCGCGACGCGCCGGGCCCGGGGCGACGCGACGATCCCCCCCGAAGGTCCGGCCGCCGCCACGGCCTCAAGCATCGTCGCCGCCTTCTCGGCCGCCGGCCCCGCCTTCTTCGCCGTGCCTGCGCCGGCGACGGCGCCCGCTCCGGCGAGGAGTTCGGGCGAAATCGCCTCGCCCTTATCGCCGATGACCGCAATCACCGAGCCGACCGGCAGTTCCTTGCCCGTCGGCGCGAGGATCTGCAGGAGCGTTCCGCGGTAGTAGCTCTCAACCTCCAGGGTCGCCTTGTCGGTGGTGATCTCGCAGAGGATGTCGCCGGTGGCGACCGTGTCGCCCTCGTTCTTGACCCACCGTTCGATGGTCGAGACCTCGACCGTTTCGCCGAGCTTGGGAAGGATGACTTTCTGAATCATGGAGTATCCTGATTGGAGCCCGCCTGTTTGCCGCCGCCGTGTTCAGCCGTCGCCGGCACGGCGACGAAAAACGCGGTCGGCGCCCTTACGGTAACACGCGCGGCCGTACCGGCCGCGGCTAGACTTCGCCTTACGCTTTTCCAAGGGTGCGCTTCGCTGCCGCGATGATCTTGTCGGTCCGCGGGATCGCCTCGTCCTCGAGCACCGGGCTCATCGGCACCGGGCAGTTGGCGGCGCAGACCCGCTCGATCGGGGCGTCGAGGTCATCGAAGGCGAATTCGATCACCTTCATCGCCACGTCGCACACGAAGTTGCCGTCCTTGTACGCCTCCGACGCCAGGACCAACCGGCCCGTCTTCTTCACCGATTCCAGGATGCAATCGATGTCGAGGGGCTTGAGGCACCTCAGGTCGATCACCTCGGCGCCGATTCCTTCGTCGGCCAGCTTCTTCCCCGCCTCCTCGGCCCGGAGGGCCATGCGGGAGTAGCTGACGAGGGTCACGTAGGTCCCCTCGCGCCGCACGGCCGCCTTGCCCAGGGGGATCAGGTACTCCTCGCTCGGCACCTCACCCTTGTTGTTATAGAGCATCTTGTGCTCGATGAAGAGGATGGGGTTGTCGTCGCGGATGCACGTCTTCAGGAGACCCTTGGCGTCGTACGGCGTGGCGGGCATGACCACGAACACGCCGGGGGCGTGGACGAACCACGCCTCGAGGCTCTGGCTGTGGTGGGCGGCGATGCAGCGCCCCGCCCCGCCCTCGGTCCTCAGGACCATCGGCACGGTGGTCTTGCCGCCGAACATGTACCGGTTCTTGCCGGCCTGGTTGACGAACTGGTCCATGGCGAGGGTCATGAAATCGACATACATGATTTCGGCCACCGGCCGCAGGCCCGCCATGGCCGCGCCGACCGCCGCCCCCGTGATCGCCATCTCGCGGATGGCGGTGTCGCGGACGCGCTGCTCGCCGAACTCCTGGACGAGGCCCTGCGTGGCGGAGTACGCCCCGCCGTAGATCGCCACGTCCTCGCCCATCACAAACACGCGCGGGTCGCGCCGCATCTCC
>JAPLML010000333.1 GCA_026387055.1 Planctomycetota bacterium
CCGCGTGTGAGCATTGGGTATCCTCATAGACACGCCCCTTTTTGCTTTGGGACACTTTGCCAAAGGCCCAAATCGGCAAAAAGGGGCTGTTTTTATTATCTCGAATCATGGTAACAGGCCAAGGATAGTTAACGGCGTTGCGTGCCACCCCGCCACAAACATGAGGTGCGCCCTTGGGTGTTGGACATTCACCGTCACGGTCAGGATAATGGCAGCCTGCGTTCGAGGGGCGATGAAGGGAGTGGCCATGAAGCGGTGGATGATCCTTCCGGCGGTTCTGGCGATCGGTCTGCTTGCGCTTGGCTTCCATGTAGGCCGCGGCAACGCCGCGGCAGTCGGATCGGCGGACGGCCCACAGAGCCGGGGCGTTGCCCCGGCCTACGTGCGGCCACCCGCGCTCGCCGCCGCCAGGAAAGCCGCCCCTCCGGCCAAGGCGGCGGAGGAGAAGTCCTGGGTCGAGCCGATGAAGAAGGTTCACGCCAAATTCACCGGCGACAAGGGCGCCTTCGCCCACTTCGGCGACTCCATCACCGTGACGATGGCGTTCTGGACCCCGCTCGCGTGGAACCGCAAGAACATGGACGAGCCGACGCAGGCCGACTTCGCCCTGGTCAAGGGCTACATGAAGGAAGCCTGCTGGCGCGAGTGGAAAGGCCCCGCCTTCGGCAACGAGGGCTCGATGACCATCCGCTGGGCGTTCGACAACGTCGACGCGTGGCTGAAGAAGCTCAACCCCGAGACGGCCCTCATCATGTTCGGCACGAACGACCTCGGGCAGCTTCCGCTTGACGAGTACGAGACGAAGGTGCGGGCGGTCATCGCCAAGTGCTTCGATAACGGCACCGTGGTCATCCTGTCGACCATCCCGCCGAAGCACGGGCAGGACGCGAAGGCCAAGACGTTCGTCGAGTCGCTCCGCCGCATCGCCCGCGAGTGCGGCGTGCCGCTGTGTGATTATTATGAGGCGGTCATGAGCCGCCGCCCCGACGACTGGGACGGCGCGATGGAGAAGTTCAAGGGCGCCGCCGGCGACGTCTACCAGGTGCCGACGCTGATCTCCGGTGACGGCGTGCACCCGTCGAATCCGAAACAGTGGGAGGGCGACTACTCGGAGGACGGCCTGAAGCACAACGGCTTCGTCCTGCGCAGCTACGTTGTGCTGCGGTCGTATGCCGACGTGATCCGCAGCGTGCTCCAGTAGCCCGTGGGCCGGGGCGCGGCGGGTGGCACGGCCACGCGCCGTTGCGTGACCGTGTTTGGCGCGGCGCCCAATTGCCGGGTGGCACGGCCACGCGCCGTTGCGTGACCGTGTTTGGCGCGGCGCCCAATTGCCGGGTGGCACGGCCACGCGCCGTTGCGTGTCGGGTGACCGTGCCACCCCGCGACTGAGACCTTGCATGAACGGCAAGCAGAACTTGACGCCCGGCGCGGCGGCTGATACAAGAGTATCTCGCGTCACACGGACAGCGTAGGCCGGGGCAACGCCCCGGCTTGCTCCAGAGGGGCAACCACTTCAGGAAAGGGGTCAGACGATGCGGCACGTGACGATGGGGATGGCGCTGGTGGCGGCGGCGATGCTGGCGGCCGGGCTGGTCGGATGCGGCCCGCAGAAGACCGGCGCGGCGGCGGGCAAGCTTGTCCTGCGTGTCAACTGCGCGGCCGACAAGGAGTACACGGACGAGACCGGCGCGAAGTGGCTGCCGGACCAGGTGTGGAAAGAGGGGGCCCCGTACGGCGCCGTCGAGGGTCAGACCATTCTCCGCGAGGGCCTCAAGATCACCGGCACCAAGGCCCCGGAGGTCTACCTGACCGAGCGTTACAGCATGAAGGCGTACCGGTTCGACGTGCCTCCTGGCAAGTACGCCGTGCGGCTGCACTTTGCCGAGACGTTCCCCGGCATCGTCCAGGACGGCCCGCGGGTCTTCACGGTGGCGATCCAGGGCAAGCCGGTCCTCACGGACCTCGACGTGATGAAGGCCGCCGGCGGGTTCGGCAAGCCCCTGGTCAAGGAGTTCAAGGGCGTGGCGGTGGCCGCCGACAAGAAACTCATGATCGAGTTCACGGCCAAGACGCAGAACTCCGAGATCAACGGCATCGAGATCATCGGAGAGTAGTGGCGGTCCATTCAGCCGCCCAGCTTGTCGAAGACTCGCCCTGGCGAGTTGGGCGCGTGTTGGCACTTGCGCCATGAAGATGCCGCGGCGTCGCCTCGGCCTGGGGAGGGACTCCACTTGCCGCAAGACGTTTTCAAGAAGCGCCTGGCGCGTCTCCTCCGCCGTCAGAAGGCCCTCCTCGGCCGGCGGAACAAGGTCGATCCCACGTGGGACAACGGCTGGTTCGAGCGGTACCGCGACCCGGCGGTCACCGAGGCCCACGTCCCGATCTCCTGGCGGTACGACCTCGATCCGGCCCGCAACCCGAACCTCCTGGAGCGGCTGGGCGTGAACTCCGTCTTCAACCCCGGCGCCATCGAGTTGGGGGGCATGGTGTGCGTTGTGTGCCGCGTGGAGGGGTACGACCGCAAGTCGTTCTTCGCCGTGGCGGAGTCGCAGACGGGGGTCGACGGGTTCCGCTTCCGCGAGCGCCCCATCCTGATGCCCGAGACCGCCGACCCCGACGTCAACGTCTACGACATGCGCCTCGTGCGGCACGAAGATGGATGGATCTATGGACTTTTCTGCACTGAGCGCAAGGACCCCGCCGCGCCCCCCGGCGACACCTCCAGCGCGGCGGCCCAGTGCGGCATCGCGCGGACGCGGGACCTCGACCGGTGGGAGCGGCTCGGCGACCTCAAGTCCGAGTCGGCCCAGCAGCGCAACGTGGTCCTGCACCCGGAGTTCGTGGACGGCCGGTACGCCTTCTACACGCGGCCGCAGGACTCCTTTCTCGAGGCGGGCAAGGGCGGCGGCATCGGGTGGGCCGTGGCCGACTCGATCGAGCACGCCGTCATGCGCAACACGGCCGCCGGGCTGCGGTACGTCCTCTACGCGTTCCTGTGCGACCTGGCGCACCCCGATCGCGTGATCCATCGGCCGGGCGGATACTTCATCGCGCCGCGCGGCGAGGAGCGGGTCGGCGACGTGTCGAACGTGGTGTTCTCGAACGGGGCGGTCCTGCGCGGCGACGGCCGCCTCTTCATCTATTACGCCTCCAGCGACACGCGCATCCACGCGGCCACGACCACGCTCGACCGGATGCTCGATTACGTGGTGAACACGCCC
>JAPLML010000285.1 GCA_026387055.1 Planctomycetota bacterium
CGCGGCACGCCCGGGCAGGCCGAAGGCCAAGCCGGCCGTGCCCGGCGCCAAGCCCGGCCCTGCGCCGGCCGTCGAAACCGAGGAAGCCGCTGCGGCCAAGGGCCGCGGCCGCCGCAAGGGCAAGAAGGGCGCCGATGAGGAGGCCGAGGGCCTCCGCCGGGCCCAGGCCTTCCGCCGGCGCGAGCGGATCCGCAAACGCGAGGATGGCGACGAGGGCCTGCCGGGCGGCGATTCGCTCACCGGCTCGACCGTCAGCGTCGAACGGGCCCGCCTGAGCCGGACCGGCCGGCCGATCGCGACCCGCCCCTCGCGCCCCGCCCCGCGGCGCGCGCCCGCGGCGGAGGGGCCCAGGAAGGCGGTCATCGGAGTGCCGATTACCGTCAAGAGCCTCTCCTTCGCCCTCGGCATCAAGGCCAGCGAGATCATCACCCAACTCATGGCCAAGGGGACCATGGCGACGATCAACGACACGCTCACGGAAGAGCAGGCGGTGGAGATCGCCCTGGTGCGCGAGGTGGAGCTGGAAGTGCAGCGCGAGCGGGCGCCGGCCGAAATCCTCAAGGAACTCGAGGAGCGGCCCGACCCGCCCGAGGCGCTCGTGCCGCGCACGCCCATCGTCACGTTCCTGGGCCACGTGGACCATGGCAAGACCTCGCTGATGGACTTCATCCGCAAGACGCACGTGGCCGCGGGCGAGGCCGGCGGCATCACGCAGAACATCGGCGCCTACCGCGTCCGCGTGGGCGACCGCTGGCTCACGTTCCTCGACACGCCCGGCCACGCGGCCTTCACGGCCATGCGGGCCCGCGGCGCCAAGGTCACCGACGTGGCGGTGCTGGTGGTGGCGGCCGACGACGGCGTCATGCCGCAAACCGAGGAAGCCATCAACCACGCGAAGGCCGCCGAAGTGCCGATCGTCGTGGCCCTCAACAAGTGCGACCTCCCGCAGGCCAACCCGCAGCGCGTCAAGCAGCAGCTCACGCAGTTCGGCCTTGTGGCCGAGGAGTGGGGCGGCCAGACCCTCATGGTCGAGACCAGCGCCGTCACCGGCGCGGGCGTCGACAAGCTCCTGGAGGCGCTCCTGTTGGAGGCCGAGATGCGCGAGCTGAGGGCGAACCCGGGCCGGCCGGCCATCGGCACGGTCATCGAGGCCCAGCTCAGCGAGGGCCTCGGCTCCCTGGCCACGCTCCTGGTGCAGAAGGGGACGCTGCACACCGGCAACGTCGTCCTGGCGGGGATGGCCTACGGCCGCGTCCGGGCCCTGACCGACGAGCACGGCAAGCGGATGAAGGAAGCCGGGCCGAACGTCCCGGTCCGCGTCGCGGGCCTGTCGGCCGTGC
Organism: Planctomycetota bacterium; assembly: GCA_026387055.1. Classification (GTDB taxonomy): domain Bacteria; phylum Planctomycetota; class Phycisphaerae; order FEN-1346; family FEN-1346; genus JAPLML01. Next base: position 1,341 of record JAPLML010000285.1, read on the forward strand.
CGGAGGCGGGCGACCGCTTCTATGTCCTCGAGGCCCTCTCTCAGGCGAAGCACCTGGCCGGGGAGCGCGAGCGCCAGATGCGCGAAACGACGCTCGCCGCCGAGCGCGTGCCGCGCTCCCTCGAAGCGGTCTTCGAGCAGATGACGGCCGCCGAGGTCAAGGAACTCCCGATCATCATCAAGGCCGACGTCCAGGGCGCCGTCGAGGCCCTCACGGAGAACGTCGAGAAGATCGAGCACCCGGAGGTCCGCGTGCGGGTGATCCACGCGGCCGCCGGCGGCATCAACGAAAGCGACGTCCTGCTGGCCGACGCGTCGAACGCGGTCATCATCGGCTTCAACGCCGTGCCGGACCTGGAGGCGCGGCTCCTGGCCGAGCGGCGCGGTGTCCAGATCCGCCAGTACACCATCATCTACGACGTGATCGACGACATGCGGAAGGCCCTCGAGGGCATGCTGAAGCCGCGCGAGGAAGAGCGCGTCCTGGGCGAGTGCAACGTTGTCCAGGTGTTCAAGATCAGCCGCATCGGCACGGTGGCCGGCTGCATGGTGACCCACGGCGTCATCAACCGAAACGCCCGCCTCCGCATCGTCCGCGACGGCGCGGTGGTGCACAGCGGCCCGATCCAGTCGCTCAAGCGCGTGAAGGACGACGTGCGCGAGGTCCGCGCGGGGCAGGACTGCGGCATCCATCTCGCCGGGTTCAACGACGTCAAGGTCGGAGACCGGCTGGAGGCGTTCGAGGTGGTCTCCGTGCAGCGGACGCTGTAGGGCGCGGTTGCAGGGAGAGCGTTGGATGGCCGGGCGGCATGGCCACAGCCTGCCCGCCCCGGCGGGTGGCGCGGATGTGTTTGGCGACTGTGCCATTGTCCCGATAGCAGGTGTGCCACGGCCGGCTTGTCCGGCCGTGGCAGAGCGCCGGCCACATTCCCTACGGCCGGACAAGCCGGCCGTGCCACACCTGCCGGGGTACGCTGGACACGTACGGCGGAGTGGCGGCGGAACGCGAGGGGGCGGAAACGGCGATGGTTGTGGGCGTCCTCCAGATGCGGCTCCTCGTGCGCGAGGCGACGACCCTCAAGGACAAGCGCCGCGTCGTCAAGAGCCTGCGCGACCGGCTGCGCCACGAGTTCAACGTCTCGGCGAGCGAGGTCGACGCGCTGGACCTCGTGCAGACGGCGGTCCTGGGCGTCGCCGTGGTCACGAACGACGGCACGTTCGCCGACCAGGTGCTCGCGAAGGTGGTGGACTTCGTTCGGCGGTCGCCGGCCGAACTGGTGCGTTACGAAACCGAACTTATCTCGAGTGATTCCGATGAATAGAAGTGAAACCAAGGGGCGGCGCGGCCGGCGGGTCGCCAGCGTCGTCCGCCACCTCATCAGCGAAGCCCTCGTGGCGGAGCTGAGCGACCCGCGCCTGACCTTCGTCACGGTGACCGGCGTGGACGTGTCGCCCGACATGCGGTTCGCCGACGTCCGCGTCAGCGTACTGGGGGAGATGGAGGAGCAGGAGAAGTGCCTGCGCGGCATCCGGCACGCGCACGGCCGCCTCCAGGCGCAGGTGGCCGACGCGCTCGACATGAAGTTCTGCCCGATCCTCCGGTTCCACCTGGACCAGTCGGTCAAGCGCAGCATTGCCGTCAGCGTCATCATCGCCAAGGCCCGGGCCGAGGACGAGGCCGCCCGCGCCGAGCGCATCCGCCGGGGCGTCGAGAGCGCCGACGAGGCGCCGCCCCTCCCGGAGGAGTCGGCCCCGGTCCCCGAAGCGGGCGACCAGGGTGAGGAAGACCTCGACGAGGACGAGGACTGGGATGACGACGACGAGGACGAAGAGGACGAAGAGGAGGAAGAGGAGGAAGAGGAAGAGGAAGCGTAACGGTCGCCGCGGCGACCGGGCGGCCGTGCCACCCGCCGGAGACTCGACGATGCAAACGTTCACCGACACGATGAAACGCCTCGAGCGCGTGCGGCTGTACCTCAGGCGGCGCTACGGCGACCCGCCGCGCGCCGCGGTCACCCACCCGGTCGAGCACGCGCTGCGGGCGATCCTGAATGAAGAGGCCGCCGGCGCCCAGGTTGACGAGGCGATGGAGCGGTTGCACCAGCACTTCGTCGACTTGAACGACCTGCGCGTGAGCCGCCCGCGCGAAATCCGCGACGTCCTGGGGACGGACTTCCCGCGCGGCGGGCACAAGGCCCGCGTCATCCCGCGCCTCCTGGACCAGGTTTTTCACCAGCACAACAGCATGGTCTGGGACTTCCTGGAGGCGATGGGGAAGGTGGAGGCCCGGACCTACTTCGAGAAGCTGGAGGAGGTCCGGCCGTTCGTCGCCGCGGTCCTCGCCCGCGACTGCGTCGGGGCCCACGCGTTTCCGGTCGATAACGACGTGGCCCGCGTGCTCGGGCGCCTTGGCATCGTCGATCCGGCGAAGGAGTCCGAGGCCAAGATGCAGGACCTGCTGGAGCGCGGGGTCAAGGCCAACCGGGCGTACGAGGTCCACGGGCTCGTTAAGCGGCTGGCCGAGGACCTGTGCGTCGTCGGGACGCCCGTGTGCGCCCGGTGCCCGCTCGGCGCGATGTGCCCGTCGGCGGTGCTGCCGCCGAAAGGCAAGCGCCGCAAGGCGGCCGCCAAGGCCAAGGCCAGGGCCGCCCCGAAGCCGGCCCGCGAGCCGAAGGCCGCCGCGAAGAAGAAGCCGAAAGCCGCGTCGCGCAAGAGGTGACCCATTGAGCCGTCCGCCGCGGCGGACGCGTGTTTTGAAGCCGGCACCACCGGTTGAAGGGCATCGCATGAGCCAGGTCCTGAAACTCGGCCTCCCCAAGGGAAGCCTCGAAAAGGCGACCCTCGACCTCATGGCCCGCGCCGGGTACGAGGTCCAGGTCTCCGAGCGGTCCTACCTTCCGCGCACCGACGACCCCGAGATCGAGGTCGTCATGCTCCGCGCCCAGGAGATGAGCCGCTACGTCGAACTCGGGGCCCTGGATGCCGGCTTGACGGGCCAGGACTGGATAGCCGAGAACTTGTCCAAGATTCACGTCGTGGCGGACCTCGTCTACGCCAAGTCCAGTCTTGCCCGGGTCTGCTGGGTCTTGGCGGCGCCCGAGGACAGCCGCCTCCGGAAGCCCAAGGACCTGGCGGGCGGCCGGGTCGCCACCGAACTCGTCGGGGTCACGAAACGGTACTTCCGGGATCACGGCGTGAAGGGTGTTCATGTGGAGTTTTCGTGGGGCGCCACCGAGATCAAGCCGGCCCTGCAACAGGCGGTCAGCGAACAGGTTGACGAGGACGGGTTGGACGCCGAGGCCGTCAAGGCCCGCGGCGTCGACGCCATCGTCGACGTCACCGAAACAGGTTCTTCGTTACGCGCCAACCGCCTTCGCGTCATCGACACCGTCATGCAGTCCAACACGCAGCTCATCGCCAACCGCCGGGCCTGGCAGGACCCGTGGAAGCGGGCCAAGATCGAGAACCTGGCCATGTTGCTCCAGGGCGCGATCAACGCCAAGGAGATGGTGGGCCTCAAGATGAACGCGCCGAAGGGCCCGTGGGAGAAGACGATCCGGAAGATTTTGCCGGCCGAGCAAAGCCCCACCGTCAGCGGCCTGGCGGACCCCAACTGGGTCGCCGTCGAGGTCATCCTGCCGGCCGCCATCGAGCGGGAGCTCATCCCCAAGTTGAAAAGGGCCGGCGCATCGGGTATTATTGTGTATCCGCTGAACAAGGTCATCCATTGAGGTGCACCTCGTGTCCGTCCGAAGGGCCTGGCCGAGGTGCGCGGAGTAACTATGCGCACCATGAGAATCGGGACGGTGGTTCTGGGAGTGGTACTGGCGCTGGCCGCGGGTGCGCCGGCCGCGCCGGGGCCGCCCCCCGCGCCGGCGCCCCCCGCCGCCGGGCCGCGTGACTGCTCCCCCCAGGTCCAGGTCATCGAGGACGTGGGTCCCGACCCGGTGGCCCAGGCGCTGCAGCACTACGTTCGCGGCCGCCTTCTGCTCTCGAGTCAGGACCCGGTCATGGCGGCGGCGGAGTTCCGCCAGGCGGCCGCTCTCTATCCCAGCGCCCACGACATCTGGTTCAACCTCGGCCTGGCGCTTTACGACACCGGCAACGTCAGCGGCGCGGTCGAGGCCCTCGACAAGGCCCTGGCCCGGAGCCCCACGGATGTCGACGCCCTCTTCTGGCGCGGCCGCATCGCCGCGGGCCTGGGGGAAGTCAAGCCGGCCATCGACTTCCTGACGCGCCTCCTGGCCTCCGCCAGGAAGGGCACCGCCTACTACATCCTCGGCACGTATCATCTGGCCCGGGCCAGCCAGGACTCCGGCGACGTGCCGGGCGCGATCAAGCACTATGACGCGCTCCTGGCCATGCTGGCCGACCCGCAGGGGTTCTTCCAGCGCTACCCGGAACTGTTTCTCATCTTCCGCAACCAGCTTCAGCTCAAGCAGACGCTGGCCCAGCTTCTCCTTCAGCAGAACGAGAATGACAGGGCCATCGAGGTCCTGCGCGAGGCAAGGGCCGAGCGCCCCGACAACCCCGAACTCCTGGGCCTGATGTGCACGGCGTTCCTCCAGAAAAAGGATTACGCGGCGGCAGGCCAGTGGGCGAAGCGGATCATCGAGGCACATCCCGACGGCGGCGCCGGCTACCAGCGACTGGCCGAGGTCTACCGGGCCGAGGGCAAGCCCGAAGCCATCATCCCCGAACTTGAGACCTACCGGCGCGAGCACCCGAAGAACCGCCTGCTGGCGTTTCAGTTGGCATCGGCCTACGAGGCCGCCGGGCGCAAGGACGAGGCCGCCGGCGTCTACCGCGAGCTGAGTGCGCTGACCGACAAGACCGCCGGCACGAGCACCGCCGCCGCCCTGAAACTCGCCGAGATCCACGTCCAGGCCGGCCGCCACGTCGAGGCCCTGGAGACGCTCGGTGCGGCCCTGGTGGGCGAGGTGGCCGAGACCTCGGTCCTTGTGCGGGCCGCGCAGCTCATCGACACCCTCAAGGACCCCGCGGCCGTCTACCGCGACGCCCAGCGCCTCGTCGCGGACGACCAGAAAGGCTACGGGCCGTTTGTGCTGGTCGGCATGCTTGCCGAGGGCCTGAAGAAGCGCGACGAGGCCATCGCGCTGTACGACAAGGCGCTCGACCGCCAGCCCCGGGCCGCTATCGCGTATTCGCGCAAGGCCGACCTCCTGATCGAGGCCGGGCGCCACGAGGACGCGCTGGGCGTCTACCGCGCCGCCGGCCGGGCGGGCCTGAACCTGCCCCTCTTCCATCGAAAAATGGGTATGCTTCTGGAGCACCTCGGCCGGGCCGACGAGGCCCTCGCCGAGTACCGCCTCGCCCGCGAGGCGGCGCCCGACGACAAGCCCACCCGCTACCTCCTGGCGGGCCTGCTGGCGCGGCAGGGCAAGTTCGACGACGCCGAACGCGAGCTCCGGACCCTCGTCAACCGCTTCCCCGGCGAAATCCAGGGCTATTGCCAGCTTGCGATCGTCTATATGGCCAAGCGCGACCTGGAGGCGGCCGAGAAGACGCTCGGCCAGGCCCAGGCCCTCGACAACGAGGCCGTCAACCCCAGGGCACTGCTGGCCGAACTGCGCTATCGCCAGAAGCGCTACGACGACGCCGAGCGGCTGGTCCGCGACATCCTCGCCGCCCACGCCGACGACCACGAGGCCCGGCTCCTGCTGGCTCAGACCCTCGTGGCCAAGCGCCGGTTCAAGGAGGCCGTGGCCGAGATGCGGACCCTTCTGGCGGCCGAGCCTGAGGACGTCACCTGGCGGTACGTCCTGTCGGGCATGTACGCCGAGATGGGCGATTCGGCGGCGGCCGAGCAGGCCCTCCAGCAGATCCTCCGGAAGAAGCCCGACCACGCCCCATCGAATAATGACCTTGGCTACATGTGGGCCGACCGCGGCGTGAACCTGGCCGGGGCCGAGGAGATGATCCGCCAGGCCCTCCAGGCCGACCCGCAGAGCCCCGCCTACCTCGACAGCCTCGGCTGGGTCCTGTACAAGACTGGCCGGTTCGAGGACGCCGTGCGGACGCTCGAAGACGCCACCCGCCGCGCGCCCGACCTCGACGCCGTCCTCTGGGACCACCTCGGCGACGCCTACTGGCAGCTCAAGCGCCCGGACGACGCGGTCAAGGCCTGGGAGACCGCGGCCCGCATCCTGGCGGCCCAGGCCGCCGAGGCGAAGGCCGGCCAGCGCGAGCGCGTCGAGGCCAAGGTGAAGCAGTCCAAGGCAGGTGCGCCGCCGGCCGTGGCGCCGGTGGCCCCGCCGCAGGAGGTCAAGAAGAGCGAGGCCACGTCTCCGCCCTCACCCCGTCCCTAGGAGCCTACCATGTCCGGCCACTCGCATTTCGCCACCATCAAGCGGAGGAAGGGCGCCGCCGACGCGAAGCGCGGCAAGGTCTTCTCGAAGTGCGCCCGGGCCATTGCCCTGGCGGCCCGCCGCGGGGCCGACCCCGAGATGAACCTTGCCCTGCGCTACGCCCTCGACGAGGCCCGCGCCGCCAACATGCCCAAAGACACCATCGAGCGCGCCATCAAGAAGGGCACCGGCGAGCTCGGCGACGGCGTCCAGATCGCCGAGGTCGTCTACGAGGGCTACGGGCCCGGCGGCGTCGCCATCCTCGCCGAGGCCGTCACCGACAACCGCAACCGCACCGCCAGCGAGATCGTCAAGATCTTCGAGCGCCACGGCGGCAACCTGGGCCAGCCCAACTGCGTCGCCTGGATGTTCTCCAACAAGGGGATCCTCACGGTCACCGACTTCAAGGACGAGGAGAAACTGATGGACGTGGCCCTCGGGGCCGGCGCCGACGACCTGAGCGAGACCCCCGACGGCTTCGAGATCATCACCCCGCCCGAGGCGTTCGAGCCGGTCAAGAAGGCCCTGGCCGACGCCAAGATCCCCGTCGCGCACGCCGAGCTGACGCAGCGGCCGCAGAACTATGTTCCCCTCGGCGAGCACGAGGCCCGCAAGGTCATCGCCCTCATGGAAGCCCTCGACGACCACGACGACGTCCAGAAAGTCCACTCGAACTTCGACGTGTCGCCGGAAGTGCTCGCCAAGATTCAGGCCGGATAATCGCAGGCGCCAGCCTGAACGGCTAGCGGCGCCCCGCCAAGCGTTCCCTTCCGCTATAGTGTCTTCAAAATCTCCTGGCTCGCGCGCAGCGCCGTGTCCTTGGCCTTTTCCGCGGCGGCGGCGATCTGGCGGATGTGGTCGGGCGTCGACCCGCAGCAGCCGCCGATGATGTTGGCCCCGGCCTCGAAGAGCGCCTCGACCTTGGCGGCCATCGCCTCGGGCGTCTCGCGGAAGACGGTCCGCCCGTCCACGAGTTGCGGCAGCCCCGCGTTCGGCTTGATCCAGAGGGGCAGGCGGGTCGCCTGGCGCATCGCCCGGGCCACCTCGATCATCTGGTCGATGCCCGCGCCGCAGTTGGCCCCCACGAGGTCCGCGTCGGCGGCGCCGAGGACGGCGGCCGCCTTCTGGGGCGTCACGCCCATCATCGTGGCGTAGCCCTTGGCGGTGCGGTCGAAGGTCATCGAGACGACGACCGGCAGTCGGCAGATGCTTCGCGCCGCCTGGAGGGCGGCGAGCGCTTCGCCCAGGTCGGTCAGCGTCTCCAGGACAATGCCGTCGGCCCCGCCGCCGATGCACGCGCTGATCTGCTCGGCGAAGCACGCGATGAAGTCCGACTCGCGCTTATCGCCCAGCGGGGCCATGAGTTCCCCCGTGGGCCCGACGGACGCGAAGACCAGGGCCTTCTTGCCGGCGGCACGCTTCGAGATCTCGACGCCGCGCCGGCTCAGCTCCGCCGCCTGGACCGACAGGCCGACCTTGGCGAGCTTGAAGGCGTTCGCCCCGAAGGTGTTCGTGAGGAGGATGTCGGATCCGGCCCGCACGTAGGCGCGGGCCACTTTCTCGACGCGGTCGGGGTGGTCGAGGTTCCATCGCTCGGCCACTTCGCCGGGCTTCATGCCCAGCTTGGCCAGTTCCGTGCCCCAGGCCCCGTCCGACAAGAGGTACCCGCGCGATTTCAGCAGGGCTTTCCAGTCCATGGGGCGTCTCCCTCCGCGCAAGCGATTCGCCCGGCCCCGTCGAGAGGGCGCCGGGCGATGCTTGACGCTATACATATAGCAGGAATCGGGCTGGGAGGGAAGGTGTTACCCGCGGGAGCGCCAACCCCGTTGGGGAGGGTGGCACGGCCACCCGCCGTTGGGTGGCCGTGCGCGACTTCCGGCGATGAACGGCCACGCAACGGCGCGTGACCGTGCCACCCACCCGGAAGGCCGGCCCGCTACTCCACCGTCACGCTCTTGGCCAGGTTCCGCGGCTTGTCGACCGCGCAGCCGCGAAGGACGGCCACGTGGTACGCCAGGAGCTGGAGCGGCACGACGTTCAGGATGGGCTGGAACGGCTCCGGCACGTCCGGCACGTAGAGGACGTGGCCGGCGAGGCGCCGGATCTCGTCGTCGCCCTCGGTGGCCACGGCGATGACCTGGCCGCCGCGGGTGCGGACCTCCTCCATGTTCGAGAGGACCTTCTCGTACTGGAGACCCTTGTTCGCGAGGAACACCACCGGCATCTCCTCGGTGATGAGGGCGATGGGCCCGTGCTTCATCTCGGCCGCGGGGAGTCCCTCCGCATGGACATAACTGATTTCTTTGAGCTTCAGCGCCCCCTCCAGCGCGATCGGGTAGTTGTATCCCCGCCCCAGGTAGAGCCAGTTCGGGCAGTCCTTGTAGGCGGCCGCCACCTCGCGGACCTGGTCGTTGAGCTTCAGCACGTGCCGCACCTGCTCGGGCACCCGCTGGAGGCCCCTGATGATCTCGCGGGCCTGGTACGGGGCGAGGTGCCGCCGCCGGCCCAGGAACATCGCCATCATCGTCAGGACCACCAGTTGGCTCGTGAAGGCCTTCGTCGTGGCGTCGCCGATTTCCGGGCCGCAGTGCAGGTACACGCCCGCCTCGGTCTCGCGGGCGATGGTGCTTCCGACGACGTTGACGATCCCCAGCGTCAGGGCCCCGCGCAGGTGCGCCTCGCGCAGGGCCGCCAGCGTGTCGGCCGTCTCGCCGCTCTGGCTGATGACGGTGACCAGGGTCCCCTGGTCGACGATCGGGTTGCGGTAGCGGAACTCGCTGGCGTACTCGACCTCGGTGGGGATCCGCGCGAGGTCCTCGAAGAGGAACTCGCCCACCAGGCCCGCGTGCCAGGCCGTGCCGCAGGCCGTCAGGATCACCCGCCGGGCGTGGGTCATCTGCCGGGCCATGTCCTGGATGCCGCCCAGGATCACCTCGCCCGTCTCGGCGTCGAGGCGGCCGCGCATCGTGTCGGCGAGGCTCTCGGGCTGCTCCATGATCTCCTTGAGCATGAAGTGCGGGTAGCCCTTCTTTTCGATCTGCGCGAGGGACCACTCGACCTGCTGGATTTCCTTGTGGGTCGGGATGGCGTCGATCGTGGCCGTGCGCAGGCCGTCGCGGCGCAGGACGGCCATCTCGCGGTCTTCCAGGTAAATGACGTTGGTGGTGTGCTCGATGATGGCCGAGGCGTCGCTGGCGACGATGTACTCGCCCTCGCCGACGCCGGTGATCAGGGGCGAGCCGTTCCGGGCCGCCACCAGCACGTCGGGCTCGTCGGCGTGGATGACCGCGATGCCGTACGCGCCGCGGACTTCCTGGAGGCCGGCCTGCACGGCCTTCTCAAGGTTGCCCTTGTAGTAGCGGGCGAA